>NZ_JBFFKR010000044.1:0-18959 GCF_041555295.1 Ancylomarina sp.
TCAATTATGGGCTTGTTAGGTATGGTACTAAATGCCATATTCCTAAAAAGGAAAGAAATCGGAATTCGTAAAGTTAACGGAGCTAAAACCTCTCAAATCATCACAATGCTAAATAAGGATTTCATGAAATGGGTAATCATCGCCTTTGTAATTGCTTGCCCAATTGCCTGGTATACCATGCACAAATGGCTCGAAAACTTTGCCTATAAAACAGAGCTTAGCTGGTGGATTTTTGCTTTAGCAGGGCTTATAGCTATGGGTATTGCTCTGCTTACAGTTTCCTTACAATCTTGGCGAGCGGCTACGAGGAATCCTGTAGAGAGTTTGAGATATGAATAACCCTAAAAACCTATATTATGCTTTGGTACCATTTAAAATTATCTGTTTTACGCCTATTTAAGAATAGGGTCTTTTCTGTGACCAATATACTCGGACTCAGTATTGGTATTGCCTGTTTTTTTGTCTTATTCATACATGTGCAAAATGAACGAAGCTATGATAGGCATATATCAGGACATGAAAATATTTATAGGGTCATATCTACTCCAAATCATATTAACGATGAATGGAAAGATGCATGGGCACGAAGTTTGGGATTTATAAAAGAAGCATCACTAAATTTTCCTGAAGTTGAGAATGCGACTAAATTCTCACATTCCAAACTTGAAACCCTAATTATAAATAATCAAAGTGTCTTGCAACAAGATATTTTATCGGTCGATACAAATTTCATGAGCATATTTGGAATTGAAAGTTTGGTTGGAAATTTAGAAGAAATTGTAAAGCCTAATGTCGCATTTATCTCTGAAAGATTTGCGATGAAATACTTTAAAAATGAAAATCCAATTGGTCAATATATAGAGACAGAAACATTGAGATCAAGAGAGGGCTTCGGAAGATTTGAAATTGTTGGAATCATTAAAAACACACCCATTAAAACACATTTCAATTGTGAAATTCTTCTTTCTCAGAAAGGTGTGCTGGAGGGACGTTATAATCGTTTATCGGAACGAAAAACCCATTGGGTATATAACTATGTGAAACTAAAAAATGAAGCTGAGCACACTAATGTTGCTGATAAACTTTTATCGCATTACAATCGAAGCAGTTTCAAAGAAAAACCCGGACCAAGAGAATATAATTTTAGACTTTTGAAAATTACGGATATTCATCTAAGATCAAATCATCGATTCGAACTAAAAGAAAGTAGTATCAAGCTCAATATCAAATTATTTATAACAATAGCCTTTGTTATATTATTAGTCTCGCTAATCAATTTTGTTAGCTTAATTACGGTAAATCTCTTTAAACGATCCAAAGAGTTTGGCATGAAATCCTCAGTTGGTGCTCACCGTAAACATTTGTTAACTCAAGTGCTTATTGAAGTGCTACTACTAAGTTTCATTTCAATTTTCATTTCCTTGTTTTCAATTGAGTTGATAAAACCAATTATTAATCAATTCTTTGAGATTCAGTTCGAGGTTTATTATTCTGAACCTATTATATACTTTGCTATTTTGCTTGTTCTTGTTTTTAGTGGCGGCATAAGTGTATTATTTGTGCGCTTCTTTATCTTGAAAAATAATTCCACAAGTGATATTATTAGAGGCTTAAGCCCTTTCACAGGCAGGCGCCTCTTGCAACCCTTAATGATATTCCAAATCCTGATTGTCATTGTGCTCATCTCATCTACAATTTTGGTGAACAAACAAATTCATTACATTTTGGATCAACCACTTGGTTTTATTAAAGACAAAATTGTTGTTCTTCAAGTGAAAGATTTTTCTAAAGATCCTAATGTGTTTGCAAATGAGTTAAGAAAAAGAACCCAGATTGAATCGGTTGGATTTACAAGACAATATTTTGGACATCCTACTCAAACCTTGCCTCTTGAAGGATTGGGTGTAGAAGGAACTGCCGAGATGTCTATGGCCAATTATGACTTTTTAAAAACCATGGATATCCAATTTGTGCATAACTATATCAATCCTTCTATGGATACAATAAGGGGAATGGTTATTAACAGGTATTTGTACAACAGGCTAATGGAAAAACACGAAAGTATAGAACAGCTTAAAACATACCTAACTAGTAAACCGCTTGAGGAAAATCAAATCAGATTTAATATTATCGGAGTAGTCGAGAATTTTAACTACAGTTCTGCCCATGAGCAGATAGGAGATTATATTTTTGTGTTAGGAGAATGTCAAACCTGGGCCAGATATACGCACATTCGCCTATCATCAGCAGATATACGAACATCAATGGATTGTATACAAGAAGAATGGAGCAAACATTATCCAAACCAAAAGATGGACTATTTCTTTTTGGATGATAAGATTGCCCAACAATACAAATCGGAAAACATACTGAGAAAGATATTAATGAGCTTTTCAATTCTTGGCATTATCATCGGAATAATTGGAATTGGTGCTCTTTCTTATTTTACCACAGAACAACGAACCAAAGAAATTGGTGTTAGAAGAGTCAATGGAGCAAAGACCTATCAGGTTATCAAGCTGCTTAATTCGGACTTCTTAAAATTAGTAGCTATAGCCTTTGTGATTGCATGCCCCATTGCCTGGTATGCCATGTACAAGTGGCTTGAGAATTTTGCCTACAAAACAGAACTCAGCTGGTGGATTTTTGCCTTAGCAGGGCTTATCGCCATGGGAATTGCACTTATTACGGTTTCGTTTCAATCGTGGCGAGCAGCAACACGTAATCCAGTGGAGAGTTTACGTTATGAATAAAAAATTGAAACAGTAAGTTGTGAATCGTTTCTCCTTCATTTCTCCTCTCGGTTCCTGAGCCTGCCGAAGGATAAGGAGGAGTGGTTCTTTTCTCTTAAAAAATAAAGTGTGAAAAAGGGAACTTGATCATACGATATTATATTTAATCAGCGTCTAATTTTCTTCAAATATACGAACTGTAGTTTTGGCAAAGTCCCTTCTAGGGGATTTAGGGGTAGGGAGATATAAGCACAATGCTTATCCATAACTTTTAATACAGCTTGAACCTCTATAAATACAAAGCTTTCGCCACTTTATCATAAATTAAGATGAAATTCCTTCCTAAAAACGTTTTTGTTTTAACATATATTTCCTACTTTCATATGACGAAATTAATTTTCATTTATCAATGATGTTGATATTTAAACCCAAAACCCACTAGAAATGACTGAAGCAACAACAACAACAAAAACGATTGAAGAACTTGTTATTGAAAGTACTCAAGACAAAATTGTTTCACCTATTATTCCTGTAGACATTACCATTGGTGAGTCCGGAACACTTAATCGATATGCAACGGAAGACGAAGAAGTTCTTTTGGCTAAAGGGCTAAAAGAAGGCCTAATTCAGCAGCTTATACCAAGTGCCAAATTTTTGCAAGACAAACAATCTGCCTGGATAGCAGTTTATCAATCGGCACTAAGCAGCACGCAGCAGTGGGAAGCAAAAATTGATGAAGCCAGACTCTTGCAACGCGAATTAAAGCACGACTTTCAGTTTGCCTACCGTAACCATCCGGATATTCTAAAAAAACTAAAGAACATAGTAGATGGCAATGGAAATATGGATTTAATTCAGGACATGAGCGACTATTCAGCTTTTGCTAAACAGTACCCTGAACCCTTAGCAGCCATCTTTTTTGATACCACTAAAGCAGATCGTGCCAAGCATATTTCCTTAGACCTTACCGACCTAATAAACACGGTAGATGGCGTAAAAAACAGCAAAAACAGACCAGAAAAGCTTATGCGCGACAGAGCCTACACGTACCTTAAACAATTGGTCGATGAAATCCGGGCCTATGGAAAGTACGCCTTTTGGAACGACGAAGAAAAACAAAAACGATATTCGAGTGAGTATTTGCGTAAAGGACGAGAAAGAAACGAAGCAAAAAATATTGAAGAGTAGCTGAAACACCTACGATAGCTGACACGTTTCACGATAGGAGCTTGTTTTTGCCGATAGGATATGAAAATCACCCGATAGGTGAATTTATATACCGATAGATCAATCAAATTACCCGATAGTCGTTCATTTTGCACGATTGAAATAGTATGAAGACCGATGGGAATATCAATCCAATCAAAAGGAATCTATTTTCTATAAAAATGACATTCAACTAAACAGAAAGACATCTCAGGCTTAAGCTAGGGGTGTTCTTTTGTTTTCTGCTGTTTATTTTTAGCCATATCAATAGTGAGGATCAGCGACGAGGAATCCTGTTGAAAGTTTGAGATATGAGTAATATAAAATGAAACATCCCGACTGGGGTTACCAATCGGGATGTTCACAAAATACTTAAACAACAAACACTAACATAAACGTTCCTTAAACGTGTACACCACAAAGATGAGCATTAAATATGGTTCTTGAAAGTGATTTTCAGGCAGATATGAGCGCAAACGTTATAGAGTGTCCTCGAAAACGTTTGTTGTGATGCTATTTATATCTATTTTAAATAGGGGTCCTTTTTGTCTTCCTTTTTAATGATTTGCTCCACGTGGAGCAATTTTCATCTGTTTATAATGAGTCTTTTAGTGAACAAAATCCTTAGATACTGGTTTTGATTACAAACAGAAATATTCAGATCTTTCTACAATCTAAAAGGGGTACAGCTTCATTATTCCAATTCAATATTTCAATCAAGATCAAACCTTATTTTCGCTATATTTGTCTTCTTGTAAAGCGTGCTCTAAAAACAATCAGGTTCAGTATCTTGTTCTGATTGATAGAGGCATTGCTTTTTATAAATGAAGATGATTTTAACTCCAAAGAAGATATTTTGAATCCATTAAAGAAACTTGCCGGCGAAACGGCCATCTACGGCGTAAGCTCAATTCTCGGAAGATTGCTAAATTGGCTTTTAGTGCCTCTTTATACCAATTTATTTGTTGAAGCGGAATATGGAATTGTGACAAACCTGATGGCTTATGTGGCTATGGCCCTTGTGATTTTAACTTATGGATTGGAGACAGGTTATTTCCGATTCGCTAACGACAAAGGCTATCGAGAAAATGTTTTTTCAACGACTTTCTTCTCAGTCACTACTACCAGTTTATTTTTTCTTCTTGGTGTTTACTTTTTTTACGATCCTATAGCTTCATTTCTAAATGTGGGTGATCGATCTATTTTCATAGTTCTATTAGCTTTGACATTGGCCTTAGATGCCATAACATCTTTGCCCTTTGCACAGCTCCGTCAGCAAAACAGACCCTTAAGATATGCATTTATAAAGCTGAGTAATATTGGAATAAATCTAGGTCTTAACCTTTTCTTCCTATTGCTTTGTCCGAAACTGAATGAATACTTTCCCGATCTTGGTGTAACTCGTATTTGGAATCCGGATTTTGGTATTGGTTATATTTTTATTGCCATGTTTGTGGCCAGCCTTTTTAATTTGATTCTACTAATTCCCGATTTGGTTAAGATAAAATTGCAGTTTGATGTGGCCTTGCTTCGCAAAGTGCTAACTTATGCTTCCCCAATTCTAGTGGTTAGCATTGCTGCACAAATTAATCTGAATGTGGATAAAATGCTGATGCCAAAGCTGATTTCTGATGCCAGTGAGGCCCTGTCTCAAACGGGTATTTATGGCGCTAATTTCAAGTTAGCTGTTATTATGACCCTTTTTATTCAGGCTTTTCGATTTGCTTTTGAGCCTTTTTTCTTTTCTCAAAACAAGGATGAAAGCAGCAAAAAACTCTATGCCGATGTGCTGAAGTATTTTGTGATATTGGGAATGCTTATTTTCCTGAGTGTGATATTTTATATCGATATTGTTAAAATCTTAATTGGGCCGAAGTATCGTGATGGCTTGGACATAGTACCCATGGTGCTTTTGGCCAACTTCTTTTTGGGAATTTTCTTTTCCTTATCCCTATGGTACAAACTAACAGATAAAACCCGATTTGGGGCTTATATGGCCGTGGGAGGAGCGGCAATAACATTAACCTTGAATATTATTCTCGTACCTAAGATGGGTTATTATGGG
Source organism: Ancylomarina sp. (assembly GCF_041555295.1). Lineage (NCBI taxonomy): Bacteria > Pseudomonadati > Bacteroidota > Bacteroidia > Marinilabiliales > Marinifilaceae > Ancylomarina > Ancylomarina sp. The sequence continues at coordinate 6,004 of NZ_JBFFKR010000044.1, forward strand.
GCAGCTGTAGCCATTTTGGTTTGCTCAATATTCATGACTATAACCAGTTATATTTTAGGACAAAAGTATTATCCTATACCTTACCAGTTAAAACGTATTGCGACTTATTTTGCTTTGGGTATGTTCCTTTATTTTGTGAGTACCTATATTGTTTTCGATAACCATTGGCTTAAAATGCTGGCTAAAACTCCATTAATTATTCTATTTTTAGTGGTCGTTTTCCAAAAGGAGAAATTGTGGTCTGTGTTAAGAAGGGTAAAGGGGGAGTGAAAGAGTTGAAAGTATTTATATACTTATAAGTTTTAAACCACTTAAAGCAGAATAAAGCGATATCGGCCTTAGGCGTGATTACAGATGAAAATTTCAAATAGTCGAAATGTCAAAATAGTTGGCTCCGAAATCTTACGGAATTGATTAACCAATAATGTGTAAGGGCCAACTCTTAAGAGATCTGCGTTTATCAGCGCAATCTGTGGGAAATAAATTAAAAACTAAACAAATATAAAGATGAAGGTTAAAATTATAAATAAATCGAAGCACGATTTACCAAAGTACAGTACAGCTTTGTCAGCCGGTATGGATTTGAGAGCTAATATTAACAAAAAGGTGATATTGCAACCTCTTGAGCGCACCTTAATTCCTACAGGTTTATTTATTGAGTTGCCCGCTGGCTATGAAGCTCAAATTCGTCCACGTAGTGGTATGGCTTTAAAGGAAGGTGTTACTGTTTTGAACACTCCTGGCACGATTGATGCGGATTACCGTGGTGAAATTCGTGTGATTTTAGCTAATCTGTCTAACTCTGTGGTTGAGATTAATGATGGCGATCGCATCTGCCAAATGGTAGTTGCGGCTCATGCTACTGTGCAATGGGAAGCGGTTGAAGAGCTCGAAGAAACCGTACGTGCTGCAGGAGGATTCGGACATACAGGTAAAGAATAAATTTGGTGATGTGGTAATGTGGGGATGCGGTGTCCTAATCGAAGTCGATGGTTGATGATGTATTTTGTCACCTAATCAATTAAACAGTCTAACAATTGAACCGATCAGCCATCTAGCCATCTAACAATTAAACCATTTAGTAATCTAGCGGTTTATTAAGCTTATTCTAATTACCAATTGTTAATCGATCATCATTAATTACATATTACTAATCAACCAAGCGTTAATAAATATTAATGCTCAATTTTACTAGAACTTATTCAGTAACTTTGATTTTGCCTTTATATCACCCCCGTTTTGTGTGGTTTGGGGTTGGCATAATCAAGACATGATAAAAAACTAAAAAAGAATATGAAGATTATTGTTCCAATGGCAGGAATGGGTAAGCGCATGCGCCCACATACTTTGACTGTACCAAAACCTTTAATTCCTATCGCAGGAAAACCAATTGTACAACGTCTATTAGAAGAGATTGCAAAGGTTTCTGGTGAGGAAATTGAAGAAATCGCCTATATCGTTGGACATTTTGGTGATGAAGTTGAAACTCAGTTGAAAGAGATTGCCTCTGACCTAAATGCTAAGGCAAGTATCTATTATCAAACTGAAGCATTGGGTACGGCTCACGCTATTCACTGTGCTGCAGATTCTCTTGAAGGCAAAGTTGTTGTTGCTTTTGCTGACACTTTATTTAAAGCAGACTTTGTTTTAGATAATGAAGCAGATTCTGTAATTTGGGTACAAAAGGTTGAGGATCCGTCTGCTTTTGGTGTGGTTAAAATGGACGATAACAATCGTATCACAGACTTTGTTGAGAAACCACAAGAATTTGTTTCAGACTTAGCTATTATTGGTATTTACTACTTTAAAGATGGTGCAAATCTGAAATCAGAACTTCAGTATTTATTAGATAATAAGGTCCTGGTAAATGGAGAATATCAGTTAACTGATGCTCTCGAGAATATGAAGAATAAGGGGCTTAACTTTGTTCCAGGTCAGGTGATTGAGTGGATGGATTGTGGCAATAAAGATGCAACAGTCAACACAAATCAACGTATACTGGAGTATCACAAGAATGATAAATTGGTTGCAGATAATATTGTAAATGAAAATGCAGTGATTATTCCTCCTTGTTATATTGGCGAGAATGTGGTGATTAAGAATTCGGTGGTAGGACCTCACGTTTCATTAGGCGATAATTCAATAGTTGAGAACTCTTTGATTTCGAATGCTATTATTCAGACTAATACTAAAATTGCGGGTGGCAATATCAAAAATTCTATGTTAGGAAATTTTGTTGAAGTCACTGGCGAAGCAAAAGAATACAGCGTTGGTGATTATACCAACTGCTAATTAATTGGATTAAAGTTTAGATTCTGAAGCCTGTTAATTCAGGTTTCAGAATCGATTTGTATAAATGAGCTTTATCGAATTGAAATACAAAACTGAAAGATGGGAAGACAATTTATAGTTTATATGCTTGCTGGAGTACTAATGTTTGGTTCTTTTGCTGCATTAGGACAAAAGAAGGGAAAGGATAAAAAACAGAGTAAAGTAGAGCTAACTGAACAGAAGCGTCTTGAGTTTGATTATGCGTTTCATGAAGGTGAAAAAGCGCTTGTCCTGGGCGAATACGAAAAAGCCATTTCGTGGTTCGCTACCTGCCTTAAGTTAGACAAAACTAGTGCGGTTGTTCGCTATGAATTGGCTAACATCTATATCAGTCAGGAAAATTTTAATTCAGCCCTGGAATTGGCTCGTGGAGCAGTAGCTCTTCAACCCAAAAACATGTGGTATCAGGTTCAGTTAGCCGGCATTTACAAGGCTAAGGGTATGATCGATCAGGCTTGTGAAGTTTATGAGAATTTGGCTTCCCAATTTCCAAAGCGCGATGATTTTTATCATATACAAGCGGAACTATATACGTCTGTTGAGAAATTTGAACAAGCCCTTGAGGTGTATCAGAAACTAGAAAAGAAACTAGGCGTTAATGAGCAAATAAGCATTAATAAACATGCTCTTTATCTGCGTTTAGGCAAAAGGAAAAATGCCTATGCTGAGTTGAATAAATTGACAAAGAAATTTCCTTTCAAAATTGAAAATTATGGTCTTCTAGCCGATATGTATCTTCAGGATGGTGAAGATGATAAGGCATTAGCCCAGTACCAAAAGATTGTGGAAATTGCTCCAGAGAATGGATTGGTTCATTTTTACTTGGCTGAATATTACCGTAAGAATAAGCAAGAGGCGCTGGCTTTTAACTCTCTAAAAAAAGCTTTTGCCAGTGATATGGTTAACCCGGATAAAAAAATTCAATATTTGATGGGTGTGATCATGGCAGATCAAGAGAATCAGTTGTCTGATGAGAACCTAAAGGCATTGTTAGATTTATTACTTAAAGTACACCCTGATCATATCCATGTGAATGCACTTTATGCCGATTATTTACGTCGTCATAAGGATAGTGCTGGTGCGCGAAAATTGCTTCGAAAAGTTCTTCTGCAGGAGAAAAGCAATTACGTCGTTTGGGAAGAATTGATGTTTATAAATAATGAGTTGTTAGACTTTGATAGCATGCTGGATGATAGTGCTGAAGCAATCAAATATTTCCCGACTCAACCCATGCTTTATATTTTTAATGGTGTTGCAGCAGCTCAAAAAAAGGACTATGAAACAGCAGTGAAGTCATTGACTACAGGCTTCAATTACGTGGGTGAAAATATACCCATGAGAATTCAGTTCTTGACTTATTTGGGGGATGCACAATACGAGCTTGGTCATACCGAAAAGGCTTTTAAGGCTTATGATGAAGTTTTACTTTTTGATCCTGATAATGTAATTGTTTTAAATAATTACAGCTATTATTTGTCGGTTCTTGATTTGAAGTTGGAAAAGGCCAGGGAGATGAGTTTAAAATGTGTTGAAATCGAAAAGGAGAATTCAACTTATTTAGATACTCATGCATGGGTTCTGTTTAAATTGGGATCTTTCTCCGATGCTAAAAGAGCTATGGAAAAGGCTCTTCAATTTGGAGGACGTGAGTCAGCTGTAATCGTTGAGCATTATGGTGATATTCTTTTTCGTTTAGGTGAAAAGGAAGCGGCCATGACCGAGTGGCAAAATGCTGAGAAGATTGGTGAAGGATCAGAACAATTATCAGAAAAGATTAAAACAGGGGTAATTCCTGAATAGTATAATGAGAATATTTCAAACAAAAAATAGCCTGCTTGGCATTGCGTTTTTGCTATTAGTTTTCCTACAATTTTCGTGTAAATCGACCTTTGAATTGGGTCGGAAACGAGCACATGGAATAAGTGATAACAAGCTCTATAATCAGATTCAGGATAGTAGCTTATTCTACAATACACTTTGGATAAAGCGCTTTTCAGCACATTATGAGTCAAAGGGAAAAACTCAGAATCTAAGAGGATCAATTAAGATATTAAGAGACAGTATTATCATGGTGAAAATTAATGCACCAACTGGAATTATTGAAGTAGCTCGTCTGTATATCACACCTGATTCTGTTAAAATGATAGACCGTTTAAAGAAGGAGTACATTGCGAGTGATTTCACGTTCTTATCGGATAAACTTAATATGGATGTTGATTTTTATACGCTTCAGAGCATTTTAACAAATGGGATTTTTCAGCTCAATGATCTTCATGAAAAACGACGTCCTTTTATCAGGAACTTTAAGGGAAAAGTGATCGACGATAAGTATGTATTTATCTCTGATAAGGCATCAAAGGTTGAACGAAAATTGAGAAAAGATAAATACGAAAAGCTTTATAAATTCAATTACCAACGCTTCGAAATAGATCCATTAATGATGAAAATTACGAATGTTTTGGTCAGGCTGTTTGGTGAGGAAAGGGATATGATCTTAAAATATCGTGACTTTGTTAATTTGGAAGGACAAAAATTTCCAAGTGAATTGGTTTTTAAGGTGAAGGACTCAACACAATCCTTATCTTGTAAATTGAAATATAATAAGCTTGTATTGAATCAAGACCTTAAATTTCCGTTTAAGGTCTCAAGCAAATATAAAAGAATCTATCCAGAATAAACTATGGGATTTCTAAAAAGTCAGAAGTTAATTCTATTTTTCATTATTTCTTTTTTACTGCTGAATAGTTCGGTAAATGCACAAGATATATCCAAACTTCAGAAACAAAAGGAACAGAATGCTAAAGATATAGCCTATACGCAAAAGCTTTTGCAGAATACTAAGCAGAAGAAGCAGTCTAGTTTAGGTCTCTTATCGGTGCTTAATAGAAAGATTCAACTACAAGAGGATATGATTCTTAATATCCAAAAAGAGTTGGATTTTACAGACTCTAAAATTGGCAATACGAACAGGGAGATTTCAAGTCTGGAAAAGAAGTACAATGAGCTAAGAGGGCAGTATGAAAAGCTTATTGTATACGCTCACCGTCAAAAGAATTCTCGTGATAAACTCATGTTTCTGTTTGCCTCAAAGGATTTCAACCAGGCTTATATGAGGTATAAATACCTGCAACAATTCTCTGAATTCACTCGTAAACGAGGTGAGCAATTGGTTGAAACTAAAGTTGATTTAGATTTAAAGCTTGATCGATTAACACTTGCTAAAAAAGAGAAGCAGGTTCTGTTAGCCCTAAATACAAAAGCATCCACGAGTTTGTCATCTCAAAAGAATCAACAATCGAATGTTCTTTCTCAATTGAAAAAGAAGGAGAAAACCCTTCGTAAGAATTTGAGGACTCAGCAAAAGAATGATAAAAAGCTTGAGAAAAAAATTCGTAATATCATTACTAATCAGGCTCGATTGGCTAAAAAGAAAAAGAACACAAGTGGGGCATATGGTTTAACACCAGAAGAGAAAGTTTTAGGGGCGAACTTTGGTCAGAACAAGGGGAAATTACCTTGGCCTACGCCTACTGGTTTCATTTCTCAGAAGTTCGGACAGCATGCTCATCCTGTACTAAAACATGTGAGGGTGAATAACGATGGCATTGATATTACAACCAAACCGCATTCGATTTGCCGATCAATTTTTAAGGGGGAAGTCACGCATATCTTATCTATGCCTGGGCTAAATATGGTTGTTATTATCAAACATGGCGATTATATGACGGTTTATTCTAATCTAGCTAAGGTGGCTGTGAAAAAAGGTGACTTAGTTTCTGCAAAAGAATCAATTGGTGCGATTTATACGGATGAAAAGGAAAATCAAACGGTATTAAAATTTCAGATGTGGAAAGCAACTACTAAACTGAACCCTTCTACTTGGCTTTTAAAGAAGTAGTTAATTTTCTTCCCTTAATATTTTTATCTATTTTCAAGTAAATGAAATCCAACCAAGATATATTTATTGAAAAACTGGATAATTTTATCCGGAAGTATTATCAGTTTCAAATTTTAAGAGGACTCCTTCTTACAATTCTCTTCTTGATTATACTATACCTGGGTTTGAGTGTTTTCGAATACCACCTCTATCTATCTGCACGAATTAAAACAATTTTGGTTCTTATTGGAGCTGGTTTGCAGCTATTTGTGTTTGTTTCATTGATTATCATCCCTTTAAGAGGACTCATAACCAAGGGGTCTCGGATTTCTTATCGTAAGGCTATTTCTATCATTTCGGCTCATTTTCCTGAATTGGAGGATCGTCTGTTGAATACCTTTGAGCTAAGTGAGAATGCCTTGCAAAATCCTGAGGATAATGCCTTGCTTATTGCCAGTATCAACCAACGTATTTCGACCTTAAAACTGTTGTCTTTTCGAGAAAGTATATCTTTTAAGGATGCTTATATTTATTTCAAGTATCTCTTAGGTGTTTTGATTCTTTCTGTGATTATTTATATTGCTTTCCCCGATTTTTATCCAACGAGTGGTCAGCGTCTCATCCATTTCCGGGAAAATTTTAAGTCTCCTGCCGATTTCGAATTTATAGTTGAGAGCGGTTTGTTTGCTGAGAAAGGAGAGGATTATCTTTTGCGTGTTCGAACTGAAGGGAAATATTTTCCTGAATCCGTTGAATTGGTTTTTGGAGGGCAAAAATATTTGATGCTTGCTATGGATTCGGGTGTTTTTACTTATGAGTTTCGAAATATAAATTCTGAAATTTCCTTCACACTTCAATCTGGCAAAACGAAATCCCCTTTTTATCGATTACTCGTTAAATCGAAACCAATATTAGACAAGTTAGAAATCAAGATTAATCCTCCATCTTACACTGGTTTACCTTCTCGTACTGAAAGCCAAATTGGTGATGCAAGCTTTCCTGTCGGATCAAGATTGGAATGGCTTATAGAGGCTTACGATGCAGATACTCTTGGAATTCACTTTGTGAAGATGGATAAATCTATTTTCAAAGCAGGTGCTAAATTGGATTTTGACGAAACCATTATGGGATCTGAAACTTATGAAATATCACTTGCCAATAGCGAGTATGATAAGGCAGTTTATGCTCGATACCAACTGGAAGCTATATCAGATCAATATCCGAGTATTGGCATCAGTATGCTAAATGATTCTTTGAATGCAGCTGCCTATTATTTTAAGGGGGTGATTAAAGATGATTACGGTTTTAGCAAATTGCGTTTTGCTTATGAAGTCGAAGGAGAGTTAGCTAAATTTTTACCAGTGCCAATTCAAAAAAATCTAAATCGCCAGGAATTTTATTTCGCCTTCGATTTTTCTTCTGCCAATTTAGCCCAAGGAAGTCGAGTTCAACATTATTTTGAAGTTTTTGATAATGATGCCATCAATAAACCTAAAAGCACAAAGTCTGATTTTCTAAATTACTACTTACCGAACGCCGAACAGGTTTTTGAACTGAATTCTCATATTCAGGACAGTTTGACTAGTAAATTGGAGAAAGGAAAAGAAATAAGTCGATCTATTCAGCAGGAAGTACACAAATTACAGAAGAGTTTGTTGGATAATTCGAGTGATCAATGGCAACAAAATCAGATGTTTCAGGAAATTGAAGAACAGAAAAACCATCTTGAGAATCTCTTAAAAGAAATTAAGAAGGATAATACCCGTAAAAATCAGCTTATGAAAGCGGCAGGATTGCAAGATTCACTGCTTCTCGACAAACAAAAGAAGATTGAAGAGTTGATGGAGAAGATTTTGGATGATGAGTTAAAAAATCTTTTTGAAGAGTTCAATAAATTGGCCGAAGAGCTAGATAGAGAAAAAATTAATAAATTGGGAAATCAATTGAAAATGTCTATGGACGATTTTCAAAAACAGCTTGATCGAAATTTACAATTATTAGAACGCTACGAAATTGAATTAAGTGTAAAGCAACTTTCTTCCCGATTAGAAAAATTAGCTGAAGAGCAAAAAGCACTTTCTCAATTTAAGAGAAAAGATAAAGAGGATGCCATTCGAAAGCAGGTCAGCGCAAAAATGAAATGGGAGCGTATTAAAAAGGATTTGGATGATATGATGAAGAAAAATTCCGAAATCCAAAAACCCTATAAGCTAGGTGATCTCCAAAATGAAAAAGATGAGATTCAAAAAAGCATGCAAGAAAGTCTTGATCAGCTTCGTGAAAATAAAATGGGCAAGGCTGGAAAGAGTATGAATAAAAGCTCTCAGAAACAATCCGAAATGGCTCAAAAGCTCTCAAAAGCTATGGCCGGAAGCATGTCCATGCAGATGAGTATTGATACTGATATGTTAAGTAAATTACTTAATAACCTGATAGATTTTTCTTTTCAACAAGAAAAGCTTATTTTAGAATTGCAAAAAATCAACTATCAGAACCCATTATATGTCAATATCATAGATAGGCAGGGGCTTTTGAAAGAAGAATATCAATTATTGCAAGATTCTTTATTATCATTATCGAGCCGTACACCTCAGGTTGCTGCTCTTATTGGTAATAGAATTTTTGATTTGGATAATTTATTGAGTCAAAGTCTTGATGAGTTGAATAATCGTAGAGCTTATCAAGCGAGGGTGACTCAGCAGAAGTCTATGACAGAAATAAATGAGCTGGCAGTTTTCTTATCAGAGGCTTTAAATCAGCTTATGGAACAAATGGCGAACGGAATGCCGGGTAGCCAAATGGGAGATAAGAAAGGCAATCAGCCTTCTTTTTCAGGAATGAAGTCGCAACAAGAATCTTTAAAAAAGATGCTTGAACAGATGATTCAAGGAATGAAAGATGGAAAAGGTAAAGCTGGTCAGCAGAGTGAGAAGATGGGTAAATATTTGCGAGAACAAGAGATGTTCCGTCAAAAGATGAATGAAATGATTCAGCATGGAGGTCATGGTGAACAAACTGAAAAGGTTTTGAGAGAAGTGATGAGTTTGATGGAGCAAACTGAACGTGAAATTTCTAATTTCTCGATTAACCAGCAGACGATTATCCGCCAGAATAAGATAATGACACGATTGTTGGAAGCTGAAAATTCGTCACGAGAGAAAGATTTTGATAAGAAAAGAGAAAGTAATTCGGGGCTAAATCATAAATTGAGTAACCCTAAAGCAATTTTTAAGTATAAGAAAATAGATCCCGAGTTCGATGATTTGTTTAATGATTCGAACGTGAAACTCATAGACTACTACAATAAAATTTATTTAGACTATCTTATTCGATTAAACGATGGCAAAAGCAGATAACTTAATAAAGCTTCCTTCACGCATTCACTATTTGAAACGCGTAGAGAACCTAATTAGTAACCTGTCTTCACATTACAAAATCAGTCCCGAAGCTAGCGAGAAAATTTCGATAGCCGTTCTTGAGGCCGTGAACAACGCCATTCTTCATGGCAACAAGCTCGATCATAAAAAGAATGTTTCTATCCATTTCCAGGTAAATGAACGCTGTATAACATGCGTTATTAAAGACGAGGGTGATGGATTTGATTTTTTATGCCTTCCAGACCCAACTCTTCCCGAAAATCTCGAAAAAATCCATGGAAGAGGTGTATTTTTGATGAATCATTTGGCCGACTCAGTGCATTACAGTGCTGAGGGTAGACATGTTAAAATGATTTTCAATCTATAATAAATGCAGATATCTTACAGTACATGTGAAACTGAAATGCCTGAAATCAATCAGGAAAAAATCAGTATGTGGATCTCTCAAGTTGTTGAGAACTTCGAATGCGAAATAGGGGAGATTAATTATTATTTCTGTTCTGATAATTATTTGTTGGAGATGAATCGTGAGCATTTAAATCATGATTACTTCACTGATATTATCACTTTTGATTATACCGTTGCGGATATCATTTCGGGAGATCTGTTTATTTCTGTAGATACTGTTCGTGATAATGCTGAAGAATATCAGGTTGATTTCTTGGAAGAACTGCACCGGGTAATTGTCCATGGTGTACTTCACTTACTCGGGATTGATGATAAGTGTGATGAGGATCAGGAAATAATGACCCAAAAGGAAGATGAATCATTAGCTTTACTTTCCAAGATTCATTAAGTTTGTGAAATTTTCGAATTAAAAAATTGATTATTAGCTTTTTACATTGTCTCTTATGACATTTAAAGAGGTTGTATTTAATATATTACCCTATATTTCGATGAGAATTATAGGTGTAAAATACTGAAAGCGTATATGTTAGCAGAATATGATGTAATAGTAGTTGGTGCAGGTCATGCAGGTTGTGAGGCCGCAACGGCAGCTGCCAATTTGGGATCCACGGTGCTTCTTATCACCATGGACATGAATAAGATTGCCCAAATGTCTTGTAATCCAGCCATTGGTGGTATTGCTAAAGGGCAAATTGTGAGAGAAATTGATGCATTAGGAGGTTATACAGGTATTGTTACCGATAAGTCATCTATCCAATTTAGAATGCTAAATCGTTCTAAAGGACCTGCTATGTGGAGTCCAAGAGCACAATGCGATCGTATGGTTTTTTCTGCCGAGTGGAGAAGTGTTGTTGAGAATACCGATAACTTAGATATGTGGCAAGATGCCGTAGTAGGTCTTCTTTTTGAAGATGAAAAGGTGGTTGGTGTTAAAACTAAACTGGGAATTGATATTAAATCGAAATCAGTTGTTTTAACCAACGGAACTTTTTTGAACGGACTGATGCATGTTGGCCGTAATCAGCAGATGGGGGGACGAACGTCAGAACCTTCATCAATGGGAATTAGCGAGCAGTTAAAATCGATTGGTTTCGAAGTTGGCAGAATGAAGACTGGAACTCCGGCTCGACTTGATGGGCGAAGCATTGATTTTTCTGTAATGAAGAGACAGGATGGAGAAGAGGATTTCCATCAGTTTTCATATTTAACAAATCATGTAGATAAGGAGCTCATTCAGCGACCTTGTTATATTACTTATACCAATCCTGAAGTTCATTCAGAGTTGGAACTTGGATTTGAAGAATCTCCGATGTACGATGGAACTATTCAGAGTACAGGACCTCGATATTGTCCGAGTATTGAATCGAAGTTGACCACTTTTGCAGAAAAAAAAGAGCATCTTTTATTTCTGGAACCTGAGGGTGAAACCACACACGAATATTATATTAATGGTTTCTCTTCAAGTTTAGCTTGGGACATTCAATTGAATGGATTAAGAAAAGTGCCAGGTCTTGAGAACGTGAAAATGTATCGTCCAGGTTATGCTATTGAGTACGATTATTTTGCACCGACTCAGTTGTATCACACTCTGGAGACCAAGTTGATTAAGAACCTCTATTTTGCAGGACAAATTAATGGAACCACCGGTTACGAGGAAGCGGGAGCACAGGGTATGATGGCTGGTATAAATGCCAGTTTGAGAGTTCAAAATCGAGATCCATTTACCTTAAAGCGTGATGAAGCCTATATTGGTGTTTTGATTGATGATTTGGTAACTAAAGGTGTAGATGAACCCTATCGTATGTTTACCTCACGAGCCGAATATAGAATTCTCCTCAGACAAGATGATGCTGATGTGAGATTAACGCCACGTGCATTTGCATTAGGATTGGCTGATCAGGAGCGAATGGATTTGTTGACGGAAAAAATCAAATTTCGAAACAAGCTTATCGACTTCTGTAAAGAATTCGGTGTGAAACCAAAATATATAAATGCCGTTCTTGATGATTTGGGAACGAGTCCGCTTAAGCAAGGTATGAAATTTTATGATGTCATTTTGCGACCTCAGGTTCATATTACTGATTTTATTGATACAATTCTTCCTTTAAGTGAACTATTGAATTCATTTCCAAATAGAAGAGACGAGATTATTGAGGCTGCAGAAGTCTTGATCAAGTATTCAGGTTATATAGAGCGAGAAAAGCTAATAGCAGATAAGCTGATACGACTTGAGAAAATTGTTATTACTGATCGTTTTGACTATACAAGCTTACAATCCTTATCGACTGAAGCGCGTCAGAAATTAGATAAAATTAAACCCGAAACGATTGGGCAAGCTTCGCGTATTCCAGGTGTTTCTCCAAGTGATATAAACGTACTTCTAGTCCTTATGGGACGTTAATGTTCCACGTGGAACACTAGGGTGGTTTGAGAAATAAATCCCTTTAAGAGCTCGAAAGTGCCGTATCTTTGTTGTGAGATGTGTGTTTTCGAGCTTTTAGTATACCGGATTTTGATTGGATGTTCAACTTATTTAAATCCATATTCTTTTTAACTGGATACTTGAGTATCTTGTATTCTAATTTGTAAAGCTTATTAATATGGCGGATTCGAACTTTACTATTGCAGGGAATATTGTAGACGTTGTCTCAAGGAAAATATTTAAGGGTGAACTCGAAGTTCGTGATGGAATGATCTATTCTATCAATGAACTTAAAGATGCCCCGGATTGTTATATCCTTCCTGGCTTGGTTGATTCACATGTTCACATCGAAAGTTCATTATTAATACCAAGTAGGTTTGCTGATTTAGTTGTCAGGAAAGGAACTTTAGGTGTTGTGACTGATCCGCATGAAATTGCAAATGTATTGGGAGAGATCGGGATTGACTTCATGATAAATGATGCCAGGAAAACACCTCTTGAAATTCGCTTTGGTGTGCCTTCTTGCGTTCCTGCTACACCA
>NZ_JBFFKR010000045.1:0-18771 GCF_041555295.1 Ancylomarina sp.
AAAAGTACGAGTCGCAGATAAAACCAATTTACCAGCATCCAAATCAGTACCCTCAACAGCATCGGTTAATTTACAATTCCCGGAATACACCAAATCCTCTGGAACCGCTCCATCAAAACTCTCTGGGTATTTTTCAGCAAGATACTTTGAGAAAACATCGTGACGAGCAGAAGTCAATCCATTAGATCCCATTCCACCATTATAAGTTTCCTCGTATGTAGACTGACCATATGAAGACAAACCAACAATGACGTCACCCGCTTGGATTTTTTCATTTGTGATAACATCTTCGCGTTTCATTCTGCATGTTACGGTAGAATCAACAATGATTGTACGTACTAAATCACCCACATCAGCAGTTTCTCCACCCGTTGAATAAATATTCACACCAAGTTTACGATACTCTTCAAGCAATTCTTCAGTTCCATTAATAATTTCGGAAATAACTTCACCTGGAATCAGTTTTTTGTTGCGACCAATAGTCGACGAAAGTAGGATATTATCAACAGCACCCACACAAAGTAAATCATCAAGATTCATAATGATAGCATCCTGAGCAATCCCTTTCCAAACCGATAAGTCACCTGTTTCTTTCCAATACATATAAGCTAGAGACGATTTTGTTCCTGCTCCGTCAGCATGCATGATATTACAGTACTCATCGTCTCCAGTAAGATAATCAGGAATCACCTTACAAAAAGCCTTTGGATAAAGTCCTTTATCAATATTTTTTATTGCATTATGCACATCTTCTTTCGATGCGGAAACGCCTCTTAAATTGTATCTTTCGTCTTTTTTCATGGTTGGATAGTAGTAAAAAAAGCGCTCTGCATGGCAGAACGCTTTTGTTATTTTTTTGCCGTCGTAAAGTTAGTATTTTTTCCCTTTAACGAAAGCCCTATTTCTCAACTATCTCTTCGATCTTTTTGATCTGTTAAATCTTGCCTTTGGCTTTTTATCAATTCGTTCAATTCTAATCTCTGTTCTTCTATTCATCTGCATAGCAACCTGCTTTTGTTTCTCATTGCTTAGCTTGTATATAAACGCTTTACTAAGTACGTCCCCAACTTTAAGAAATGGATATTTATCCTGACCTTCTTGCTTAACAACCCAAGGCTTAGTCTCACCAAAGCTTAATGCTTTCAGTCGAGTGCTATCAACACCTTGCTCAACCAAATAATCAACACAAACCTGAGCTCTCAGCATAGAAACACTATCGTTCACTATTTTAGAACCAACATAGTCGGTATGCGAGCTTAATTCAATCAGAATATCTTCGTGCTCTTTCATGGTTTTCACTAGATCATTCAAAGCATTCTTAGCTTGATCAGTCAACACCCACTCATTAAATCCAAACAAAACACTTTTTAATCTGATGGGTACTCCTATTCCTTTTAATTCAAAATTCAGATCAATATTTAGCTTCTCATTCACTTGACCAGTCTCTATCATTTTTTTTTCAGTTAAGAAATCTTCACCCGAAACCGTTATGGTATATTTTGTCTCAGCATGAATAGGCAACTTAAACACACCATTCTCATCTAAGCTAATATTCGATTTCTCACCTTTATCGGATTCCATTTTAACCCGAATATTCTTTCCGGCTAATCCCTCATCAAAACTTATTCGACCCTCTGCAATTTCAATTAACAATGAATCAACTTCCATTTTCTCAAATGAAAATATATCATCATTTCCTTTATTCCTTGAAGATGCAAACAAACCTTTATTTTCACCAGATTGGAAAACGATACTAAAATCATCCGCTTCAGAATTTATTGGGTATCTCATATTCTCTACATCCCAAACATCAGCGCGAGGTTTCGCCACATATAAATCCAAACCTCCCATTCCTTCATATCTATCAGATGCAAAATATAACATCCCATTATCTCGGATGTATGGAAATTTCTCCTCCTTGTCTGTATTGATATCAGCACCCATATTGACAGGACTTCCCCATTTGCCACCTTCTGACTTCACCATCCAAATATCGTTTCCACCATAACCACCAGCCATATCTGATGCAAAATAAAGAGTTTCACCATCAGCAGAAATAGAAGGGTGTCCAACTGAAAGCGAATCAGCAACAATATCAATCTTATTCAATTCGCCCCATGCATCTCCCTGCATGGCGATACTATAAATCTTAGGTCCTCTATCTTTTCCATCAACTTTCCGAGAAGATGTGAAATACAAGGTATTTGTCTCCAAATCAACACATGCTGCTCCATCATTAAAGACAGAATTTACGCCATCACCTATACTGACAGGTCTTTGCCAAATAAATTCATCCTTGATTATTGTTTTAGAACCAATAACCTTTCCTCTTTTATTCTTTACATCTCTTTTTACCTCATTCGTATAATCAGAACGGTAAAGATTAGAGAATTTATCACCTGTTACGCCATCTTGTTTAACTCCGAATGCTCCTTTACGGGTACTTGTGAAAACAATAGTATTTGTATCACCTCTTAAATAAAGAGGGGCAAATTCACTAGCCCGAGTATTCAGATTGTCCATGGGGCGAATTTTATATGCTTGAGGATTCTCTTTCCACTCTTTTATTCTTTCAAAAACCTCTACTAGCCTCTCTTCAGCTCCTCTTGCATTTTCGGGCACATAATCCTTATAAATGGAAAAGGCCTCTTCTGCATCTTCAATATTTCCATTCTTTATTTCAACCTGAACTAAGTGGGTCAAAGCATCTGGAAAAGAATCTCTTCTTCGCGTTGCTTTTTTATACCAACGTGCAGCTTTCTTAGGTTGATTTATTTTCTCAAAACAAAGTCCCGCTTTGAGGGCTACATCAGATTTGAATATATGATCGTCTGATTTTTCGTAAGCCTTATCGTATTTAGATTCTGATTGGTGATACAATCCTTTATCAAACAACTGATCGCCTTTGCGAGCGTAGTATTGTGGAGAACACGCCATGCAAAACAACAACGAAAGACTAAGTGTAGTTCCTGCTAAAACCTTCATATTAACAACAGTATAAATAGTGCAAAATAAAATTGACTTTCCAATTTAGGAATTCCTGATAAAGATACAAAAGCAGATAAGCTTTCCTCTTATATTAAGAACATAAATATCTCGACTCATTTCCTATTGAACCCAATAAATATCATTAAGCAAATCAAACAAAAAAAGAGCCCCAATTGGGAGCTCTTTCTAATCTGCTTATTAATATATGGGCTTTCGCCTTTTATTCTAATTGTTGAATAGTAATTCGCGATACTTAGGCAATGGCCACATTTCATTATCAACAATCAATTCAAGCTTGTCGATATGATATCTGATATCTTCTAAATAATGACATACATTCTTATCGTATGCATAGGCCGATTCAGTAGCATCTTCAATCAAATTACACTCTTTACGAGCTTCTACCATAGCTTTCACCAGAGCTTTAATTGCAGAGATGTGAGATGAAATCTGCTTGATCAAATTTTTTCTAGCTCCTGCTAATTCTTCAAACTCACTGTTAGTGAAAATATCTCTCAAACCTTGAACATTCCGTATCAACTTAGTCTGATAAGCTACCGCTACGGGCACAATATGGTTAATGGCCAAATCACCAAGTACACGTGATTCAATCTGAATCTTCTTGGTAAATTTCTCCATCTCAACTTCAACACGAGCTTCAAGTTCTTTCTCAGTCATCACACCACTACCAACCAAGGCATTTCTAGCAGCAGAATCTAAGTATTTCGACGTTGACTCTGGTACACTATTGATATTAGTCAAACCTCTTTCGGCAGCTTCCAATACCCAATTGTCAGAATACCCATCACCATTGAAGCGAATTGGTTTCGATTCGATAATCATCTTCTTCATCACCTGAAAGATAGCCTCATCTTTCTTAATACCTTCTTCGATTAAGAAATCAACGGAAGCTTTAAATTCATGTAACTGAACAGCAACAGCCGCATTCAAGGCTGTTATCGCTGCCGCATTATTAGAACTTGAACCCACAGCGCGGAACTCAAATCTGTTTCCGGTGAAAGCAAAAGGTGAAGTACGGTTACGATCTGTATTATCAAGAATAATCTCAGGAATACGACCAATACCCAGTTTCAATGCAGTCTTCTCATCTGGAGTCATCTTTCTTTCTCCAACTTCCTCTACAATTCTATCTAACATCTTAGAAACCTCATCACCTAGGAAAACAGACATTATTGATGGTGGTGCTTCATTTGCTCCCAAACGATGACTATTGGATGCTGTTAAAATAGAAGCACGCAATAAGTCTTGGTTTTTAAAAACTGCCATTAAGGTGTTCACAACAAAACACAAGAACTGAATATTTGCTTTTGGATTTTTACCTGGAGCTAATAAAACAACACCTGTATCGGTACCCAACGACCAGTTGTTATGCTTACCTGAACCATTGATTCCAGCAAATGGCTTCTCGTGAAACAAAACTCTAAATTTATGATGACGAGCAACTTTTTTCATCACATCCATCAACAATTGATTGTGGTCATTAGCCAAGTTAGCTTCCTCGTAAATAGGAGCCAACTCGAACTGAGATGGAGCCACCTCATTGTGACGTGTCTTTACAGGGATACCTAATTTATGACATTCTAGTTCCAATTCCATCATGAAGTTAGTAACACGCTCTGGAATCGACCCAAAGTAGTGATCATCCAACTGCTGATCTTTCGACGAAGAATGTCCCATTAGTGTACGACCCGTCAAAACCAAGTCTGGACGAGCCTGATACAAAGCCTCATCAATCAGAAAATACTCCTGCTCCCAACCTAAGTTAGTATGAACCTTAGTTACATTCTTATCGAAATACTGACAAACTCCCACAGCAGCCTCATCAACAGCTGCCAAGGCCTTAAGTAATGGCGCTTTATAATCAAGAGCTTCACCTGTGTATGAAATAAATATAGTAGGGATACAAAGTGTTGTTCCTACAATAAAGGCTGGCGAAGACACATCCCAAGCCGTATAGCCACGAGCCTCAAATGTCTGACGAATACCTCCTGATGGGAAAGAAGAAGCATCTGGTTCTTGTTGAGTTAACAAGTCACCTGAAAAATTTTCAATCATATGACCACCATCACCGAAGTCAATAAAACCATCATGTTTCTCTGCAGTACCATCTGTCAATGGCTGAAACCAGTGTGTGTAGTGGGTCACACGGTTTTCGATTGCCCAAGCTTTCATACCCGCAGCAACACCCGAAGCCATTTTTCTCTCGATAGCGCCACCATTCTGATTAGCATCCATTACAGCTTTAAAAGCTTCTTTCGATAGGTATTTTCTCATAGAGTCCGTATTAAATACGAGATCTCCATAATAATCGGTCACCTTGTTTGATGGTAAATGGACTTCCTTAGGAACCCTTGATAAAAGCTCTGTTAAAGCTTGAAAACGAATAGTGGACATGGTTATTTGGTTTATAAGTTAGAATAAAGGGCTTCACTTCTAAAAAACATGTTTTTCAGAGACACACCCCCTTAGAATGACATTGCAAAGATGAGAAAAAGATTTTATTTAGCAAAGTCTATTTTGAAATAAGGGGTCTGTCAAACATTTAATCCAAATAACAAGAAACACCCCCTTCGGAAAAGGGGGTGCAAAACAGAAAAGATTAAAACACTAAATAAAATTTATTGACAATGTTTCATTTCATGCCAGAAATGGGTGAAATAATGAGAAGAAGAAGAAGAAACTTATTATTGATCTGTAGGAATCTTTTTTGCTTGTTTCAAGATGTATTCTTTCACATCATTTTTAGACGAAATTAAATCGTAGAATTCAGAAACATATGCAAGTAATTTAAGACGATTGTCCTTTTCGAGATAAGTAAAATCAGTTATCAAACTCATTAACTCGTCGCGATGCTCATGAAATGAAGCAAAAGCAGTTTCAAATTCCTCATCAGACCACCTATAACTTTTATATCGTCTTTTATATTTTGATTCTAAGTCTATTTGTGGATCGGGAACAAAGTAGTCATAGGCGATAATTGCAGACCAATCGAAATCATATGGCACTGCGACAGGTAAACTGTGCTCATTAACCGACATCAGATCTACATTGTGCAAACGTGAGACATCCCAATCACAATTTCCTATCATACATTGAAACAAAGAAAGAACTAGTATATTAGAACGTAACACTTGGTATTGTTTGACATTTCGAAACTTCAAAGGCTGACGTCCTATTCTATCTGCCAAATGTTCCTTATCCTCTATAAAAAAGCCATATCGCTGAATCGTATCCCGCCTATTAACATCTATAAAATTAATATGAGCCAAACGTACCCGATAGCTATAATCGGTAAAAACATTATACATTCTATATATTAGAAATTCCTCAAGAGTGTGCATCTCATAGTCCTTCCTGAAATTTTGACAATGACTCACGTATTTTAGCTTATCCTGCCCGTGAAAAATAGTTCCCCTAGTTTGATTAGCTTCAAATTTAAACCTTAAAGGTGGGAAGTTGCACGTTTGCTTACGTAAACGGAAATTGCCTCTTGTTTTAACCTTAACTGTCATATCGCTAAAAGCAGAGGAAGGGCTCTTCACTCTAAATTTAGCATCATGATAGACTCTTTTATCTGAAACATCATCAAAAAGACTGACGTAATCGGCACAAAGATCAATTAGAAGTGGTTTTTCCTCAGAAAAAAGATCAGTAAAAGCAAGACTATCCCTATTTTGGGAACTAGCTAGAACTTGAAAATCGATTCCCCCTGCTATTAAAATCAACAGTAATATAAACAACTTTATATCCTTCATCTTAATATTATGATTTTCGAAGAAGAAAGAGCTCTTTCAATTATTTGATATACTCCTTTTCTCCATTCAACAAACAGCGATAAAACTGATCACCAACAATTAGTAATATTTGCGGTCGGAATTGAACATAACCCATAGGCACATTTAATGCACACAATTTTTTCTGGAATAAAAAACTAATTTCTTCAAGCTCGGTATGTCCGAACATGATTTGCTTTACATTGTAATACTTCAAAACCTCATCAACCTCAGATTCTGTAATTCTTGAGTAATATCTCGATTCCATCATATATCCTCTATACCACAAAGGATTTCCCGGAAAATAAATTTTCTTTTTCAGCTCTTTAGCTGACATCGATCTAGCATTTAATAAACTGTACCGAATATCCTTATTAATCTGATTAATAGACAGCTTTTTCTCAACCACGTCATAAGACAAGCCTCCATGAACAAATAGCTTATCATTGATTTTAAGAACAGCATTTAAAGACCTCAACCATCTACCTAAATCAGTATTTTCTGCATAAAAATTATAATAGTTCGTTAACAATCGCTTACTCAAATTTCTATACTTAGGCGCTATATAACGAGAGTCATTCATCAACACCATTACCTCATGATTGCCCAATATAAGATGAACTCTCCCTCCTTTCTCTCTAGCCAGTCTAGATATCCGTCTAATAAAATACAAAGCTTCAGTTACCTGATCGCCTCTATCAAAAATATCTCCTACAAACACCAAGTGATTCTTTCCAAATATCCAATCTCCTTTTGCACTAATCACTTTGTTCGCGACTAAAAGCTTCTCCATGGTGTTGAATTCACCATGAACATCACCCACAACCATTATAGAATCAACCTCCGAGTATTCTGACTGGCCTGGTTCAGGCTTCTGCTTTTTCAACCAGTATCGATTCTTATCACCAAACAATCCCTTAAATCTTACAGAATCCTTCTTTACATTAACAATCTTCTCTTTTACCTCCATGGTATTATTGGAATGCTTATGAGAAACATACCAAACCTTGACTTTATTATTCTTTCCCCAGAAAAAATGGGGACCATCCAAATAATCAGGCAGATTGATCTTATTAACATCACCTGAAAAAATTTTGTCATAGGACGAAAATGCACCCGAACTTAATTGTTCCTTTTTCTGAGCCTGTGCATTATACAAAAGCATGAAAAGAGACAAAAGCAGGACAAGCCCTTTCACTTTTAAAAATATTTTCCTTAACCACACCATATTAATCAATTTCAATACCGAAACACACAATACGCTACATATAGGCCAGATACGGATCAACCTTAAGAAAAGCAAGTGTTCACTGCTGGTACAACTAGTGTTCATAAACGCACAGCAGTACATCTCAAAACTTATTCTTTTTTTCTTCAGAAATGATTTTTTGCAAAACAGTTGCACCCAAATTTAGATGTCCTTTTTTACAGATAACATTCCAACCGCGTTTTTTCAACTCTTTTGCAATAGCCGCATTTATCATGCCATGTCCTACCAAGATAGCAGTTTCTTCCTGACTAGCAAGTTTTTCTAGATTATCGGCAGCCAAAACAACTCGCTTTTTGGCTGCTTTATGACTTTCTATACCCTTATGATTGCAGCCGAACAACCAAAAAAGACGACTAACGCCTTTCCAAAGGTCTAAGGGGAGTTTCACAATAGAGTTTGCACGAACAATTCTCAGTTCAAATTCCCTGAAAATACTATCGGATACAATTACATATGAGTCGCCAAATAAACTCAGAGCTGTTTCTTGAGAACGAACTAAGCTTGAACAATAAATTTGATGTGCCTTTTTTAAGTCAACTTTCACCTTATTCAATTCTATATCATGAATAGGTGCCTTATTATAACTCTCAATATACTCTTGAGCTTGATCTGAAGAGCTTAAAAACCTCTTATGCAAATTGGGCTTAGCATGACGAATTAAGTAGATCTGAATTTTAATATGGCCCTCTTTCAATAGTTCATTTTGAATAAGTTCAGGAACATCTTTAACAGAAGTAAAAGGGAAATCACCCTTAGTCTGCTGTGCAAAAGACACAACAATTGAGAAATGGCTGATAATTATAAACTGAAGAATAGATTTCAACATATACGAAAATAAGAAATCTATTTGACATTACTTATACAAACTACAAAGCATGCTCGGGAAGGTCGATATTGAATTTTTGGAGTCTTCTATGCAGAGCGTTCCAATTCAAGTTAAGAAGTTTTGCCGCATGTGCTTTATTAAAATTGCACTCTTTTAAAGCTCGGATAATCACTTCACGCTCAATCAAAGCTAAATCGAAGCTATTCACCAAAGTAGAATGTCCTTCCTTTTCACTTACAAATGATGGGAAATGATCTAAATTCAACGAATCCCCATCACAAAGCATCACGGCACGTTCTATCAAATTTGATAATTCTTGAGTATTTCCAGGGTAGGCATATTCAATTAGCTTACGCTCAGCATATGGATCGAATCCACGAATGGTTTTTCTCATTTTCTCTGAATACTGACGTATAAAATAATTCATCAGAAAAGGAATATCTTCTTGCCTATCGCGAAGTGGTGGGATAAATAAATTATACCCATTAAGCTTCTGCAATAAATCCATTCGGAAATTATTTTTAGATTTCAACCCGTGCAAAGTATCACTACAAGCCGAGATCAATCGAACGTCAACATCAACCTTTACTTTTGAACCAATCTTGGTATATGACTTATTTTGAAGAACTGAATACAATTTTGCCTGTTGATAAATAGATAGGTCAATAATTTCATCAAAAAAGAGAGTGCCACCTTTGGCAATTTCAAACCATCCAAACTCATCCTTCTGCTTGCCCTTTCTATTTTGCTTGAAACCAAAATACTTCTTTTCAAACATCGCATCTGAAACAGAAGCCATATTAATTGCAATAAAGTTTTTTACAGATCTACCACTTAGATTATGAATTCCACGAGCAATAGAATCTTTATACAAACCAATTTCACCAGTAATGATAACTGGCACTTGATCGTCCTTTGCTAACTCTTCCATCGCACATTGAACTTGACGCATAGATTCACTGCAATAAACAAAGTCTAACGATTGTTGGCCATTCAGCTTCTGACTCAAAAAAGAAGAATGTTTTTCAATCTCCTTACTTTTCTTCTTTAAGGAAACAAAGCTTTTCCCCCTTCCTATAGATATTTTTAAGGCTTTATACTCAATCGGTTTTTGCAAAAAATCAATAGCACCGGAATCAAAAGCTTCCTTAATCTGCCAATCTTCAGCGCTCCCACTAACCATAATCACATCGGTCTCAGGATGAATCTCCTTCACATTTTTCAAAACCTCCACACCAGTCATCTCTGGAAGATTGAAGTCACAAATTAAAACATCAATCCGTTCTTTCAATAATAAATCAAAAGCATCAGACGGACATAGTGCCGTATAAACAACAAAATCCTTTTTCAACCTACATTGTGCTAGTTTTAAGTAGACAGGATCGTCATCAAGAATAAGTGTGCTTAATTTATTATTCATACTAATTTATATTCCAAAAACTATTATTCTCCTTGAAACCTAGAAGATGAAACCATACACTTTCAAGCATATAGTCAATTCTAAATCTTTTTTCATGGGATATCTAAATTACAATTTTTATTCATCAAATATCTAAACTTTAACATTTAAAGTTTTAAAAATTGGAACATAAAAAAAATAACATCTTCACGACATAACTAAACATAGCTCTTTGAACAAAATTTGAATGCTAAATTATTTTTAGGAAGGGTAAATAGGGATACAAAAAAAGCCGATCAATAAGATCGGCTTTCTGGGTGGTGCCACCTGGAATCGAACCGGGGACACATGGATTTTCAGTCCATTGCTCTACCAACTGAGCTATGGCACCCAAAAGGTTATTCAAAAAATAATAGTGGTGCCACCTGGAATCGAACCGGGGACACATGGATTTTCAGTCCATTGCTCTACCAACTGAGCTATGGCACCTTATTATAATTTGTTTGTCAAGTTTTATATGTGGTGCCACCTGGAATCGAACCGGGGACACATGGATTTTCAGTCCATTGCTCTACCAACTGAGCTATGGCACCGCTTTACTTGAGCGACACAAAAGTAAGCAAAAATTTATGGCCTCCAAATAAATTCTACGAAAATAAGCAGGTATTTTAATTGATATATAAAGTTCTTATTACCTTTGCAGCTTAATAAAATTCTATATGCTTTTCGAAACTCACACATTATCAAATGGTATCCGTTTAATCCATCGTCAGGTGGATCAAAAAGTAGCGCACTGTGGAATCATTCTAAATACCGGATCTCGCGATGAAAGTGAAGACGAATGGGGCATTGCCCACTTTATTGAGCATGTAATTTTCAAAGGAACAAGTAAACGCAAGGCCTACCACATTCTAAATAGAATGGAAGATGTGGGTGGGGAACTTAATGCTTATACCACAAAAGAGGAAACTTGTATTTATGCTACTTTCTTAGATAAGGACTATAAAAGAGCTTTAGAACTAATCAGCGACATCAGTTTTAACTCAATTTTTCCAGAAAAAGAACTGGAAAAAGAAAAAGAGGTTGTTCTCGACGAGATTAATTCATATAAAGACAGTCCATCAGAATTAATTTTTGATGATTTTGAAGACTTAATATTCAAACACGATCCCATTGGTAGAAATATTCTGGGCACTCCTGAAAACATTAAGAAATTCACGAAGGAAAACATCCAAAACTTCATAAAGAACAATTTCCATACTGATCAAATGGTTATTTCATCGGTTGGAAATATCTCATTTAAGAAATTGGTGAAAATGGTTGAACGATTTTTTGGTGAGATCCCTCAAAACATACGGACTCATAAAAGGATAAAACCTAAAATATATAAGCCACGCACGCTTATACTTGAAAAAAATACACATCAACGTCATTGCATATTGGGCAATGTCGCATATGATTTAAACGACGACAGAAGAATACCCTTATCACTACTTACAAATCTTTTGGGTGGTCCAGGTATGAATTCTCGTTTGAATCTTACCTTAAGAGAGCGACATGGCTTGGCTTACAATATTGAAGCGGGCTATTCTCCTTACGTTGATACAGGTGTAGTAAGCATCTATTTCGGAACTGACAAGGGCTACCTTGACAAATGCTTATCGCTTATTTATAAAGAAATGGATTTGCTGTGCTCAAAAAAAATGGGTGCAATGCAATTGACGCGAGCAAAAAATCAGATTTTAGGCCAAATAGCCATTTCATGTGAAAACAATGAAAACTTGATGCTTAGCGTTGGGAAAAGCTATTTATTATACGACAAAATCGACTCACAACAAGATATTTACGATAAGATAGAAAGCATTACTGCTGAGGAATTACTTGAGGTCTCCAATGAGATATTAAACAAAGACCATTTAACCACTTTGATGTATAAGTAAATCATGATTGAAGTAAACAAAGCTCTGGAAGATTATATACTAGGACACTCTGAAAACGAAGATCAAGTTCTAAAAGATTTAAATAGAGAAACTCATGTGAAGATGTTGCGTCCCAGAATGCTTTCGGGGCATCTACAAGGAAGATTTCTAAAGATGATCTGCCAAATGCAAAACCCTAAACGTGTTTTGGAAATTGGGACTTACACGGGCTATTCTGCCATATCAATGGCAATGGGAACTTCTTCTGAATGTGAAATTCATACTATTGATTGTAATGATGAGCTAGAAAGTTTTACGAGAAAATATTTCAAAAAGTCGGGCTGCGAAGAGCGTATTAAATTTCATATTGGAGATGCTTTGGATATCATTCCAAAACTAAAAGGTGAATTCGATTTGGTTTTTATTGATGCTGACAAACGTCAATACATTGAATACTACGAAGCCATTATGCCTTTATTAAAAAAAGGAGGTTTTATTTTAGCAGACGATGTACTGTGGGATGGTAAAGTTATTGAAGATATCGATCCAAACGATAAACAAACACAAGGCATTCTAGATTTCAACAAACATGTTCAGGGTGATGAGCGAGTGGAAAACCTACTGCTTCCTATTCGTCACGGCTTAATGATGATTCGAAAGAAATAGACTCAAACTTATATTTTAAAGCTTCAAATAGAGAATCTCTCTTTTTGAAGCTTTTTTCATCCCAATCTCTTATTCTGTGACCACCACCAAACGCTTTTTCCCATCCATTTTTACAGTTATCGGCTTTTTAAATCTCACGTGCTTAATGGCACCATCAGCCTCAACCAACTCTTGAGCCTTAAACATTTCATAATCGATGTGTGAATCTTTTGAATGATGATATACCGAACAATAACCAATATTCATAGAGGTTACATTGTGGAAAAAATGAGATCCTGAGGAGGCTTCCAATGGGTAATCTTTATAACTGGTTTCTACAATCAGCTTAGATCTGGAAATATCTTTCCACTTCACTGGGATACCAATCCATCTATCACGAGTTCCCCAACGTCCAGGTCCGATAAGGATATAATGTCGATCTTCATTTTCCATTTTTTGATTAATCTCAGCAATTTTATCTGCAATCCCAGATGTCAGATCTTTCTCAAACAGATCTGGATCAACAAAAATAACATCCGTAATATCTTCAACTAAACCATTCCCCATTCCTTTATTAGAGAACATCAAGCTTGTAGCTGGATTAATAGAGTCCATATCGATATTATAATCGTCCGCTCCGGCTACTAAGGGTTTTATCTGCAAAATATAAAAGGATGACTTTCCATCTTCATCTCTATTCAAATCAACAGAGAACTCTATCTCAACGGCTGAACCCATTGCCTCTTCAACAATCTCAAGTACTGTCCGAATGGTTTTAGCCAAAGGAATATAATCGTATTTCAAGATATTAGCGAAATTTACAATCCTCGGTCCATATTTATCCAAGCCTGGACTGATAATATCATTTTCAGCATCGTAAACTGATGCACAATGCGTTAATGTTCCATGATCTTCAGCTTCATCAATATCCAAACGAATAAGACCTGCTGTATCTCCTTCGAGCAAATTCAACTCCTCCTTTTTTAAATTCACCGCATAAAATTCGAGTTGTGAATTCTTGAATTGATCCTTAGCAGTATTATTCTCACTTGATGGGAATGCTGGTGAAAACCGATAAGCTTTTTCACCATCAACAACATATTTTCCGAGCCCGACAGCTATAACTGCAAAACCATCCTCAGGTTTCATGTGTCCGTAAGGGTAATAATTATACGATTGTGCAACACCACTGATATGTGGATAAAAATAATCGCCATACGTATTACCAACGACTTCTTGTATTACAATTCCCATTCTTTCCTCATCTACAGAATAATTACTCCCATAGATACTCGTTTGAGATTCATTAGAAAAAACAGAAGCATAAACCAATTTAATCGCATCTAAAACCTGATCAAGTCTTTTATTTAAATCAGGATTACTATTAGGAAGTAAATAGGTTTGAAAAATTCCCGCTACGGGCTGCTGAAGAGAATCCTCAAATAAGCCCGAAGAACGAATAGCCAATGGTTTATCAAAATTTGAAAGTATATGCTTGATTCGATTCTTTAATCGTGACCTTAAGCTGCCTTTTAAGAATAGTTGCTGAATTTCTGCATAGTCTGAGACTTGCTTAATCTTATTTACCAAATCATTACGCTCCATAAAACTTATATACTCATCAATACCAATTACAGCAGTCATGGGAGCTTTTACATTAATTCCAGGCACATAGCTACTCAAGTTCAAATTGTAGAGCATTGAGTTGATAAAAGCCAAACCTCTACCTTTCCCCCCCAAGGATCCGGGAGATAATGACACAATATTCTCAGCATTAAAGCCTGGTTGAGATTTAAAGGCAACGATCTTTCCTTTACGTTTTTCATTCCGAAACTCATGGATCATACTTATCAAATAAGCTCGAATATCTTCTGCCGATTTAAAATCTGTCGTTTTGTAACGGGCTATCATCTTTGCAATCTTGACTTCTCCACGAGCCATTAACCACAAAGAAAAGTTATTTCGATTGGCGTGATAGATTATAGATTCGGCTGGAATATTATATAAATGCTCTTCGAACTCTCTAAGCGATTTAGCCGTTACAATCGGATCCCCATGAATATTCTTGTACACAAAATCACCAAAGCCTAGATATTCCTCAATAAAGGCACGGATATCCTGACGTAAACTATCTGAATTCTTATCTATAAAACTGCATTTTAACTCATGGGCATGAGATGCATTACCAACTTCTGATGATTGTAGAATTGCAGGTAGGTTAGGCAATTCACCTCTAATCTGCTCAACAAGTTTAAACCCTGCCTTTTCATCCATCACCTCGTTCACCTTATACTTTACATCAGATATCAAGCATAGAAGATAATCTTTATACCGACTATAAATAGACATTGCTTCCTCATAATTAGAAGCCAATAGAATCTTTGGGCGTGCACGCATCCTCAATATTTTATATTGAGGATCAGTAGTCACATCATCAATTATTCTCTGAGTTTGAGCCATAACACTCTGATACAACAAAGGCAAATAACGGGAATAGTACTTAGCCGAATCCTCCACAAGTAGAATGACTCTCACCAATCCCACATCTGTATCGTTCTCAGCATTAACCTTATCCTCCAAACTCTTAATCATGGCAATAAACACCTGAGACTCGCCATTCCACACAAACATCTTATCAACACAGTGCAAACTGTCACGTTGTTCTTCATAAAAACCAACATCTGCATCATTATTCAACAAAAGAAATATTGAGATATAAGGGAAATCTTTCTTCACCCTTTCACTAAGCTCAATGGGTGTTTTTTTATCCACACCAACCATTACAATTATCATATCGAAATGCTTGGATCGTAACTGTTTCAAAGCTTCATCACAACAAGAAACTCCTGTTACCCTGGGCATAGAAGATAGATTAAGCTGATGATACTCGTCGTAAATCTGCTCAGTAAACCGCCCCTCTCGTTCAATATTATACGCATCGTAAAGGTTTGCTACCAACAAAATCTCCTTAACCTTAAAAGGCATTAAGTCGTGATATACATCACGGTTCGCATTATTTCGATTCAAATAGTCATTCAGAAGATTTCTATTCTCAACCCGTACAAATGGTCCCTCAATGTATTCATCGTCCGAATACCCCTCCTTCGTTTTCGTTATCAAATACTTTCCTGCCTCAGTATTGATATAACCCGAGATCATATTTGATATATTATTAATTAAATCTCTCTCCTCTTTGAGAAAAGGACCTTCATCTAAATTAGGGAACTCTTTGGTGTAAAAGATTTCTATTAATCCTGTTCGCTTATCAATGCAACCAAAAGTTTGTTTCAAAACCCATTGAGATTCACTAAAACCAGGGCTTATATAATGTTTCCCATCAAAAGTTATACGCGATGAAGTATAAGGAGGATACTGCATGGCGTCTTTCAAAATAAAACTGATATGCTGCAAAGTATCGGGAATTGACTTTGCCTCTTTAATAATTCCAGTCGTTTTATTAATAGCAGCTAACTCCTTCAATCTCTCAATATTCTCCTTTGCTAATCGAGAAACATTTCTTTTATCTGGTTTTGATGTCATAAGCTTATATTTTGCACACTTCTAAATTTAACAAAAAATCAGATCATATAAAATCTTGACTCTCAAGTATTTCTTTTTTACCTTTAATAAGGGATCTATATCTACTAGATTATTCTCAATCTATGGAATTCAATAATTACTCATTTAATAACAAGATCGATTTTCCAACCTAAAACCACAAAGATGACAAGTACGATGACAAGCACAAAAAGATCAAGCTTTGGAGAGGAATTCATGAATAACTTAAAGAATCGGAATCCAGGTGAAATAGAATTCCATCAGGCTGTGCATGAGGTAGCAGAGTCGCTGCTCAATTTTATTGAAGACAACCCAAAATATAAGAATGCGAAGATTCTTGAGCGTATGTCAGAACCTGAACGTATTATTATTTTCAGAGTCCCCTGGGTAGATGACAAAGGAGAAATTCAAGTCAATAGAGGTTACCGAGTTGAAATGAACTCTGCAATTGGACCCTATAAAGGTGGGCTTCGTTTTCACCCAACGGTGAATCTTAGCATATTAAAATTCTTAGCCTTTGAACAGGTATTCAAAAATAGTCTAACAACACTGCCCATGGGTGGTGGGAAAGGTGGATCTGATTTCGATCCGAAACAAAAAACGGATGGTGAAGTGATGAGGTTCTGCCAAAGTTTCATGACTGAACTTTCAAAGCATATAGGACCCAATACTGATGTTCCAGCCGGTGACATTGGTGTTGGTGGTCGTGAAATTGGCTTCCTATTTGGTCAGTATAAAAGATTGAAAAACGAATTCACAGGTGTTCTTACTGGTAAAGGAAGGGAATGGGGAGGCAGTTTAATTCGCCCTGAAGCAACAGGATATGGTACTGTTTATTTTGCTGACGAAATGCTTAAAACTATAAATGATAGTTTCAAAGATAAGATTGTAACTGTTTCGGGTTCGGGAAATGTAGCTCAGTTCACAACCGAGAAAGTAAATGAACTTGGGGGTAAAGTTGTCACACTTTCTGATTCTTCAGGTTTCATCCATGATCCTGATGGCATTGACGCTGAGAAATTAAAATTTGTCATGCGATTAAAAAATATAAAGAGAGGAAGAATTGAGGAATATGCTAAAAAGTTCGGCGCTGAATATTACCCAAACGAAAGACCTTGGAAAATAAAATGCGATGTTGCCCTACCTTGTGCAACACAAAATGAAATCGATAAAGAAGAGGCCGAATTATTAATAAACAATGGTTGTATTTGTGTTTCTGAAGGGGCCAATATGCCTTCCACACCTGATGCGATTGAAGTTTATATCAAAAATAAAATTCTTTATGGACCTGGCAAGGCTGCAAATGCTGGGGGAGTATCTGTTTCTGGATTGGAAATGTCACAAAACTCTTTGCGGATGAGTTGGACTCGTGAAGAAGTTGACGGCCATTTAAAGCGAATTATGCAAGATATTCATACCACTTGTGTAAAATATGGCAAAACAAAAGATGGCTTTATCAATTATATGGATGGAGCTAATATTGGAGGTTTCGTAAAAGTTGCCGAAGCCATGTTAGCTCAAGGGCTGGTATAATGAAAAGAGGCGCCATTGGCGCCTCTTTTCATTCAAACTATCTAATTATTCTATTACAATTCAATTGATCCGGCCAATCGAAATCCTCTACCATCTTTTACAAAGCTAAGATCACCAAGTCTAAAATAAACGCCTCCTCGATGTGAAACACGTTCACACCCATCAGGAATATGATCAAAACAAGCCGCCTCTGGAGCATCAACTCTTATATAACCAAGCTCTGGATAATACTGATAATAACGCCCTCTTACATAATAGAAATCACCATCGCAATGATTAATAATAGTTGGTCGAACTGAGAATTTCACTACAACATTCCCATATCTTGGATGTGCATAACATCTATGTCCATGACGTTTGTAATAACGACGAGCAGCATGTTTGTGGTGATTGTGTCCACGATTAGCACGACTATTGTATCGATGATTATCATGACGTGTCACTACTCTATCGTTATGATAACGATCTCCATCATAGTGTCTAGTCTTTACCTTAGAATACTTATCATGATGGTTATTCTTCTTATGGCTCTTTGCATGATAATCTTTCTTCTTATCGTGCTTATGCCCTTTAGTTCGCTTGGTATACTTACTATTCTCTTTTCTCTCATCTTTATGAGATCTGTATTGAGCAAAAGTAGGTAGTCCTGAAAATATAATTGCTGCTACCAATACTATACTGGCAACCAACTTCTTTATTATCGATCTTCTCATGGCAATTGTATTTAAGTTTAAAAAAAATCAGTCATCCTCTGGTAAGGACAAATCTTAAACTGATATATAACTCTTATTATTGCTCTACACTGCAAAGCTTGTGCCACAAAAATGAAGAAGCACCAA
>NZ_JBFFKR010000046.1:0-18732 GCF_041555295.1 Ancylomarina sp.
AGACCTATCTTAAAAGCGATTATTCTCTTAAACAATCTACCATTCGTGGTGCGGCGGCTTTTCAGGGGCAGGAACTCACCCTTATGGATACCGAAACGTTCGATATGATTGCCAGTAAACTGATGTTTAAGAAAAAAACAGAAAATGTGATAGATAGCCTGAGTGTTGAGATGACTCTCTTTAGAGATGAAATTGATTTATATCCTTTCCTTATTGTCATGGACGATTATAAAGCCGTTATTTCCGGACGTCATAATATGGATAATCGCTTTAATTATCACATATCGGTAACAGATACGCCATTACCCGTTAGATTGGGACTCAATGTAAGCGGCACAATGGATGAATTGAAATATAATCTTGTTCCTTGTCAATACAAACATCTTTACGATCCAAAAAAACAAGGCGCACTAGAGGAGCAAACCTTACGCTTGAAAAAGCTGATTTCGGAATCACTTAAGGAGAATGTTAAGGCGGTTAAAATAGAGTTATAAGTTATTTGACTTGTTTATGACACCAGATCAACTCAATAAAGATAAAAAAACACTCACTCTCCCCCTCTTCGAAGAAATTAAAAAAAAGGGAACTTTGGCTGCTATTGGATTTATTAATTTAGAGGGATCGCTTCATACCTGCAGAACGAACCAGACTCTAAAATCAATAAACCACCTCCGAAATGGAGGTGGTTAAATTATACTTATAAGATATTCTATATCTGCCTTTTTATACGAAAGCAACAGAAGTCTATAACGGTGTTCCTGACATCAAAGTTTTAAAGCCGACATTTTTTCAAAAACCCACTCCTGGTTGGATATTGTGAGTCTCCGAAAGCTAATTAAGCATTATAGTAGGTAATTTGATATTAACAGGTCTGTATATTAGCAAATAGTTTTTGTTACATTACAAATCAAAATTACCAGCAGCTTCAGGCTGATAAACTATTTCATCAATTTTTAATTGTGTTAAACCAGCTGGTACAACCCACTCTATCACATCTCCAACTTTATACCCAATCAATGCAGTAGCTATTGGTGAAAATATTGATATTCTATGGTCTTTTAGATTTGCTTCGTCGGGATAAACTATCCGGAATTGAACATGTTTGTTACTATTTAAAAAACTTAATTTAACAACAGAATTCATCGTAACAAGATTAGATGGAACAGCTTGAGGTTCTACAATTTTAGCTGAATTGAGTTCTGTAAGCAATTCTTTAGCTTCAAAATCACTAATCGTTTTATTTCGTTTTGCATCACTGATACACTTTTTAATCCGAGTGTAATCAAGTCGACTTATAATAAGATTTCCCATCATTATATTTTATAATTACTTTATCAATAAAACCTAACATTTCATATTTACACTTTAATCAAGATTTAAGAATATCACAAATCGCATAAATAACCTCACACTCTTCTTACTTAGAGCCAAACCTAATTTATGAAAAGTAAGAAACTAACAAAGTAATATATCAGCAAGTGATTAATATCATAGAAAAATTCTAAGTAGGGTCATAAAAAACTCACTAACCAATCACCACCTAATTATGATAGAGTATCTAGAGGGAGGTTATTTATACGAAAGTGTTAAATCGAATTATTAAAGCTGTGTTTGTAATTACGTTAAGAGAAAAAGTATATTTAGATCACGAAGATCTGTTAAGACTTCAGAATTTTCAAATATTTCAAGCGACAAAAAAAAGAGCTATGTACAAAGAAATAATATGTAGATGCAATTTCTCTATTTCAAGAATATTCAGGCTATAAGTCACTTAACAATTCTTTTAACTTTTCGTCTAAAGCAAAACCTCTTATATCATTACCTGTAGCTACAATAATTCCTTCTTTAGAAATTAAAAAACTGGCTGGTATACCTTGAACAGAATATTGTTGAGCAGCCAAACTCTCAAAACCTTTGAAGTCTACAACATTAACCCAGGGCACATCCTCTTGCTCTAAAGCCTTTAACCATTGTTTTTTACTATCATCGAAAGAGAGCGCATAAATTTCAAATCCTTTTTTATGGTATAAACCATAAGCTTTCTTCAAGTGAGGGAACTCACCACGACAAGGACCACACCAAGACGCCCACATTTCGAAGAGTGTATACTTGTTCTCAGAAACAATATCCGATAATTTCACTTCCTTGTCATCAATTCCCATTGCAAAAACGTCTTTGAAGGTTTTACCTGGTGCTACAGATTTACGCTTCTCTTCAGCTTTTATTTCATTAAGATAAGTTTGTCTCAATCGATTTAAAAATTCATTGTTGCCAAGCTCCTTCTCATATTCCCCCAGCAATTCAAGACTTTTATTGATATCGTACTTCTTCCAATCATAATGCGTTGATAAAACAAAGAGTTTAGCTATTGCAGGATAATCTCCATCCAATACTTTATTCTGAAAATTCATAATCAATTTGAAATAAACAGATTGCTTATCATTTACTTTTTTTCTAGCATTATCTACGGCTACCTCATCCATCATATCAAGCCCCGTAAACTCCTTCATTACTGCTTCTTTATAACCTTTTCGATAAGCCATAAAGTTTTCGTCTGAATTATACCCATAAACCAAAGTATTAATCTTACCTCCTTTAGCATACTTTACATAGTCGTTAACAATGACTTGATATGAATCATTTTCGAGTATCAAATCAAAACTTGTATGACCAATCTTAATTTTAGCCATGGTAGGTTGATCTACCTGACCTTTAAATTCATATTTACCATCAACGATTTCAGCCACCTGAAGCGTATCAAATGTTGAACTAAAAAGGAAAGCCTTACCTTCAAAGTCCTTTTCATTAACTGTACCATTTATGACATATTCTTCTGGTGCAAAAGTGCATGCAAGCATAAAACACAACACAAAACCTAATACTACATTAATCTTTCTCATCTTAAACTTCTTATTTACAATTCATTTACATATACTATATTTAGCATACTTGTATGCATATATCACTATAAGTATACCGCACGTATTTTTAAGAGGAGGAAGTTTAAAAACTTCCTCCTTTTGAATTAGTTTGAATAACCTGGGTTTTGGATCAAAGCATTATTTCCTGCAAATGCCGCTCTGGGTATTGGCATTGTTAGCTGATCAATCGAAACAATGGACGATTTGATCAACGAAATGTTAATATCACCTAGCATATGATATCGAATTAAGTCGAACCAGGGCTGTCCAAATTCGCCAAATAGTTCTAAATTTTTCTCTATACGAATATCTTCGAGAAGAGCCTCCTTAGTGATTGGAGATTTAGCAGGCATATTTGCTCTTGTTCTGATTTCATTGAGCATATCTAAAGCTTCAGTATCAACCGTCGTACCCGCAGCTAATCGCGCTTTTGCTTCGGCAAAAATCAGATAAACTTCAGCTGTTCTCATAATAAAGTGAGTATTAGACTGCTGTCCTTCAGTTGAAGAGTTATAAGGGTATTTAGCATTTCTCAATCCCTGAGGCACACCATCAACATGGGCAAAAGTATATCGTTTATCATATACGGTTCCAGATATATCATCTTCGGCTTCTTGATCTGCCATTTGCTCAATTGCTAAAGGTGTGAAGTAATTACTAATGTTTACAGGTACACTTTCGGTATAAGCTATTGAAAGTGGAGCAAATAATACTTCTTGTGAATTATATCCATTCGTGAAAACATCACTATAATGTGCCTCAAGAGGGTAATAAAAACTATTAATAACTGCCAAAGCATTATCAGAAGCCTGATCGTATAAACCCATATACAATAGCGTTTTGGCTTTAAAAGCCTGGGCTACTGATTTAGACATTTTGTAATGAGGTGCAAAATCAGGCGCGTTTACAATTGCAAAATCCAGATCTTCAATAATAGCATCATAAACCTCCTGTACGGTATTCCTTTCAGGATTCTCAAGTTCACGAGAAGCAGTCATCTTTAAAACAACGCCATAAGTAGAATTAACATCGTAAAATTGCCCAAAAATCTCTAATAAAAACAAGTGACTCATCGCTCTCGTAATTCTGGCTTCTGCTTCTACTTCAGCTCTTCGAAGATCAGTCATTCCTGTTACAGGTTGATCACTCGTCATTGCATCAATAAGAAAATTAGCTCGCTGAATCAACTCATAATACCCAATGTATGCATCACCTATATCAGAATTACTATAATCGATATTATTTTCATTAAACGCTGTATTATAATTACGGCTATAATTGCCTGATAAAGCCATAATATTGCCTGGTAAGTATCTCCCAGAAGCTTTTCTCCATGTGGCATAAACACCATTTAATGCTGCTTCAACTTTTATGTTATCTGTAAAAGCTTGTTCTTCCTCAAGTTTATTAAGAGGTTTGATATCATCCAATGAGCCCATGATATCACAAGACAGGATGGACAGCACGAAACCCAATAGAAAAATGAAATTATATTTTTTCATATCATTTAATTTAATTGTCATTTAAAATCCGATAGTTACTCCAAGTGAAAATGTTTTAGCAAATGGATAATCATCACCACCTGATACACCACTGCTTATAAATGAACTACCGATAGCTTCAGGATCCAAGCCCTTATAATTTGTAATTGTAAATAGATTTGATGCTGAGGCAAATACATTCACGCTGTGCAACGGTGAATTCTTTAAAAGATTCTCTGGAACTTGATAACCTAATCTTAAAATCTTAAACCTTAAATAAGATGCATCCTGAATATTACGGTCATTGACACTTGCATTGTCGAAATTTCCATAAATTAAACGAGTGTATTTAGCATCCGTATTCTCAGGTGTCCAAGTATCAGTCAAGGCCTCCTTTGCCATGTTTGCAAATACTCTTGGACTCCCAATTAAAGAACGGTAATTCCCCCACTCTCTTTCATTTCCTACAGAGTACTGGAAACCTGCAAATAAATACAAGCCCTTATAGTTTAAAGTTGTTGAAAATCCACCAAAGAAATCTGGCTGCATATTTCCAATAATATCTCTGTCATCAGATGTAATTCGTCCATCACCATTGATGTCTTTATACAAATAATCACCAGCTCCCGTAGTTTGTTTATAATAAACTCCTGTTGGAGATTTTGAATTTAATTCAGCTATTTCAGCTTGATCCTGTATAATCTTTTCTACACGATATCCTTTTATGGTACCAACAGGCTCTCCTTCAATAAAGTTATCTATCTGAAACTGAGAAAGAGATGCGCCATTAATATCCTCTACTTTATTTCTATTTAAAGCAATATTAAAATCGGCACTCCATGAGAATTGACCATTTTTAATAAAATACCCGCCAAAATCAAGCTCAATTCCTTTATTACTTATTTCTGCAAGATTACTTATGAAATTAGGAGATCCAGCTTCAAGAAAGATTGGAGTTGGAGCCAATACATCTTTCGTGTACTTGTTATAAAAATCAACACTACCATACAAACGATCATTAAGAAGCGAGAAATCGAGTCCAAGGTTGTATTCCGTTGTTGTTTCCCACTTAATATCTTTATTTGGAAAGCTTTTAGAGTTTACAATTGTCGATTGACCATTGTATTTTCCCGTCTCAATTTGTCCAACTTCAAAAAATTGTAAATAACTAAAATCATTTACATTTGACGATCCCGTTTGTCCAATACTACCGCGCAATTTTAATTGTTTCACAAAGCTTTGATCTTTCATAAATGCCTCATTGGCAACATTCCAATTCAAAGCAAAAGAAGGAAAATAGGCGCGTTTATTTCCTGGCGCAAACTTTGAAGATTCGTCCGTTCTAAAATTAACCGTTGCAGTGTACCTTGCTAAATAAGAATATTGTAATCTACTGTAAATAGAATTCGTTCCACTTTCAGCTTTTCCTCCTCGAGAATAGAAATGAGTAGACGCTGAAGATGTATTTGTAAGCACATTATCATCTGCAGTACCAAGGTAGGTTTGAGATTCGCTATGATAGAAATTTCGATCAAAGGAAATACCTCCCATTAATGTAAAGAAATGATTGTTAATATTTTTCACATAATTAGCCTGAAAAACAGTGGAAACATTAGTGATATCAGAAAGACTATTTGACAACATGCTTTTTCTATCTGTATTAAATACATCATAAGCTTGAGCCCTTGTTGGAGCAAAATCAGAACCTATCGTATTAAAAGAACGAACATTTACCTGTGCTTTTATAGATAAATCTTTGATAGGCTCAACAGCTAAGTAGGCATTCCCAATAAAAGAGTTGGTCTTCGACTCAATCTTATTTTCCATACCGGCAATTGGGTTTTGGTTCTCAAAAATATATCCCCCCATGCCGTATCCATATCCTTGCCAGAAATCTGGAATTCGTTTAAAACTACCATCCTCCTGATACACCTCAAAATCTGGTCTTGAGATCATAGCATCTGTTGGTGATCCATAACCAACTAAGGTCTGACGACCGGATATATTTTTTATTCCACTATAATTTATAGATGTTCCAATTTTCAACCAATCATTAACATCTGAGTCTATAGCTAATCGAGCACCATATCTTTTAAAGTCTTCATTAATCATTAAAGCTTCTTGATTCGTGTGAGATAATGCAAAGGCATAATTTGTTTTGTCATTTCCCCCGCTAAAACTCAAATTCCACTGATGTGTTGCTGCATTTTCACGGTAAATCTTATCCTGCCAATCCGTATTCGCATTACCGTATACAGGAATGGTCTCACCTGAAAAAAGGTTATAAATACTTTCTCTGCTTTCGCCCGTATCAGCATCAACAATTAAATCGGCATCACTAAAACCAATGTACGATGCTGTTCCTTCGTAAAATGCATTGATTGTATTTTTAGCAATCATATTATGCAAAGACTTAAAACCATCAGTATCCAGAACATCTTGTGTGTTCAAAGGGTTTGAGATACTGTATACATAGTTCAGTTTAATATCAGTACGACTTGATTTTTTCCCACGCTTTGTGGTTACGATAATGACACCATTAGCACCTCTGGAACCATATATTGCAGTTGCACTAGCATCTTTTAGTACAGAAACATTTTCAATATCAGAAGGGGAAATACTTAACAAGGGATTTTCACCCCCACTAAAGCTTCCATTTCCTGTCGCAACATCGCCATTGAATGGAACGCCATCAATCACATACAGAGGCTGATTGTTTCCACTTGCAAAAGGTGAAGTAATTCCTCGTACCCGAATTGTTGAACCCGAACCTGGTGCTCCGGAAGATTGATTAATTTGAACACCTTTAATCTGCCCGCCAATTATTTGATCAATACTGACAGCACCCGCTGATCGTTCTTCAATAGCATCAGCATCTACTTGAGATATTGCACTTCCAATTCGCTCTTTCTTGGTGGTTCCATAGCCAATGACTACAATTTCGTCTAATCCTTCGAAGTCGGCTTTCAAGATAATATTTAATGATTCTTGCCCACTGTATGCAACCTCTTGAGAAACCATCCCTACAAAGGTAAATACTAATACTTCAGCATCATTAGGTATCATCAATAGGAACTCACCGTTAATATCAGTAGCAGTACCTATCGTACTCCCTTTCACAACCACAGATACACCCGGTAAGGTTTCGCCCTTATCATCGGTAACAGTTCCTTTGAGCTCTTTTTTTTCTTGTTTCTTGACTATTTCTTTTGGATAACTGATTTTATCAGATTTGAAAATCACAATCACCTCATTCTTAATTCTGTAACCCAGATTCGTTCCTTCCAGCACATTGCCCAGAATTTCCTGTACACTTGTGTTTTCCACAATCATATTCACCCTGATATCAGAATCAACGTCTTGTATTTTGTAGAGAATACCATAACCCGTTTGTACTTTAATATCTTCAAACACCTCAATTAGCGTGGCATTCTCGTATCGGGCTAAAGAAACCTCCTGTGAAAGTCCATTAGCAAAAGCACTTAGGTTGAGTGCAAAAAACAGAATAATAAAATTCCTCATAAGCCAGTAGCTTTTCAGCCATTTTCCTCTTGTCGGAAGAAAATGACAATTCCAGTTTTTTTTCATAAATTTGTGATGATTAAGGTTAAATTAAGAATACCGCATGTATTCTTTTAACTGCCCGAAAAATGTTGTCGCATTTTTCGGGTTTTCTTTTTGGGTTCTATTATATTTTTTGATTAACAGTTAATACATCTCCTTTAACTTCAAACTCAACATCTGATCCCAATTCTAATAAATCCAGAATGGTTGAGAAATCCTCGAAACGTTTCATTTCACCTGTAAAACGGATATTTTGAATTGTT
Organism: Ancylomarina sp.; assembly: GCF_041555295.1. Classification (NCBI taxonomy): domain Bacteria; kingdom Pseudomonadati; phylum Bacteroidota; class Bacteroidia; order Marinilabiliales; family Marinifilaceae; genus Ancylomarina; species Ancylomarina sp. The sequence goes on from NZ_JBFFKR010000046.1 coordinate 8,230, forward strand.
GGATTCTGAAAAAACACCTTTACATTGTACCAACGTGAAAGTTTTCGGAGTATACTTCCGAGATCTTCGTCATTAAACTGGAACAAACCTTCTTTCCATCCAGTATATAAACTGGGTTCAACTGTTCTAAGCTCTCCTTTCGGGTCTCCCTTATTATAAGCGACCTGCATACCAGGTTTTAACATCATTTTCTCAACAATTCCAGTCTCATTCTTCAGGTTAACACCAACGCTTCCTTCAACCAAAGTAGTATGCACTGCTTCCTCATCCTCGTAGGCCATCACATTAAACTCAGTACCAAAAACCTTCACATCCATAGTGTTGGTTTTTACAATAAAGGCATGCTCTTTATCCTTAGCCACATCGAAATACGCCTCGCCCTTCAGATGTACAATCCTGTCTTGCCCATCGAACCTATCGGTATATTTTAATTCAGAATCAGAGTTAAGCCAAACCTGTGTTCCATCTGACAGTTGTAACTGATACTCCCCTCCTTTGGGTACGACCAGTCGATGCCAGTTTGTTTTCATTTCGGCCAGATGTTCGCCCTTATAGGAAAGTTTATGATCTCTATTGTCTAATTGATCTCCCTCGATGGTTTTTATCAAACGGTTCTGCTGATCTTCAAGATCGATCATCTCACCATTGGCCAAAACCAAAGTTGCTTTCTGAGTTCCCGGAGTAATATTGTCCACCAAGATTTCATCGTAAGTTTCAACCGAATCGATGGCATTGTACACCAAATAGCCACCTAACGCCAATGGTAGAATTAAAACTGCAGCGTAACGCATAAATTCCACAAAGAGCTTGCGAGTTTTCTTTTCCGATTTAATTTGAGGTTGAATTCTCTCCCAAGCTTGATGAATATCAATCTTATCGTACTCTTTCTGCTTGGTTTCAAGATTTAAATCCTGAAGCAAACTATTATATAGTGTTTGATTTTCTTCTGACTCATTTTTCCATTCGTAGAGGGATACTCTTTCAATATCACTCAACAAATTAGATTTCTCTTTATAAATGAGTTTTGAAATCCTGATGTATTCTTTGGTGGTATTCATCATTTTAATTGGCTTTTGTACTAATAATACACTTGAGCCAAACAAAAGGACAGTTAGAAATTGATTTTTTCTTGAAAAAATCTAAAATTTAACCGTCAACATTCAGCTATTATCTGAAAAGTTATACCTTTTAGAACGATAAAACAAAGGAAGAATGGAAGGCAAATTACCTCGAAATAGAAGCTTGCCAACTAGAGTCTTATAAACCTAGAAGCATTCTCACTTTAGAGCCTGTTAATCGAGAAGATAAGCCAAAAGAGGCAAAAGGAAAAGCTGATCTTTGAGGCGTTCTCTTAGAATTGTAATCGCCTGTTTTTTATGGTATTTCACTGTACTGGTTGACAAATCAAGCTCTTCAGAAATTTGTGCATTCTTAGCGCCATTCATACTCAAAGTACACACCTTTCGGGTTTGATCAGGCAAACCCTCAATAGCCTGTATCAGCAAACGGTAGGTTTCTTCCTCAATCAAATGGTTCTTGAAAAATAGTTCATTCGATTTATCCTGGAGCATTTCTTTCTGATGGCTGTCAATAACTTTCTGGTGTCGAAAATGATTCAGTGCTTTATTTTTCACACTCATGTATAGGAAAGCCTTTATGGTTGAAGCATCCTCTATCGTACGTCTCGTTTCCCAAAGTTTCACTAAAACCTCTTGTACCAGATCTTCGGCCAAATCATTGTCCTGCACATATTTTTTTGCAAAAGTCAACAAGGCCTTATAAAAGGTGTCAAAAATACTTTTGAAAGCTTGTCTGTCGCCTTTGCGAAATAAATCAAAGTCCTGTGGGGTAAACATATTAGGGATTAAGAGTCGTTTAGAATGGCTTAAAGTTATTTTTTTCAGTCGATAATACAAAAGATTGATGAATTCAAAAAAATGCCCACTCAGTTTGGATGGTCTGAATGGGGTCTAAAATTGAAACCCTGAAAGGTTTATAAGTTGAAATAAGAAGAAAAAAAAGGATACTCCCTTACTCCCTCTCTTTGAGGGATTTTAAATAAAAAGGAAGTCTTGGCTGGCTATCGGCTTTATTAATTTAAAGGTATCGTAAATTTAAAATCACTTCCTTTTCCCAATTCACTTTCAACCCAAATTTCACCACTGTGTTTTTCAACAAACTCTTTGCATAGTAGTAAGCCTAAACCCGTTCCTTTTTCACCTGAGGTACCATAAGTTGTTAAGAAATCGTTTGGTTTAAATAATTTTTCCAAGTTTTCAGGTTTAATTCCAACACCCTCATCTTTAACACTAAATGAGACTTCTATTCCATTATCGATGACCGACAAATAGATGTTTTTATTTGGATGAGTAAACTTAATGGCATTGGTCAATAAATTCCGAAGAATGGTCATGAGCATATTTTCATCAGCATAAACCCATTGCTGGGGGGAAGCTTCATTACGAATGGTAATATTTTTATTTCTTGCAGCCTCTGCCATTAATAAGATACATGCATCAATTATTTCATGCAAATTCACTTGAGTTGGCTTAAACACAACTTTATTACGCTGATTTTTTGCCCAGGCTAAAAGGTTTTCCAATAAATCGTAAGTCGTACTAGCTGATTTTCGAATATCTTCTAATATTTCGCTTATACTTTGGGTATCGCTTAAATCGGAAGTGGAGAGAGTCAGCTCTATAAGCTGCTTTAAACCACCAATGGGGGAGCGCAAATCGTGCCCAATGATTGAAAAAAGTTTATCTTTGGTTGCATTTAGCTCTTCTAATTGGTCTTTGCTTTCTTTTAGTGCTTCTTCAGCTTTTTTACGTTTAGTAACGTCGCGAAAGCTCCATACTCGTCCAATATTTCTCCCATCTAATTCCTGTGGTCGTGAATAAAACTCGAATGTTCGACCATCTTTAAATCCCACAACATCAAAAGACTCATCATCGGTCAAATACAAGTCTTCTACTTTTCTTATGAAACTTTCAGGCTCAGATAATTGATCGAGCACCGATGCTAATAGTTTTTCATCATTGCGGGTTGACATCATTGCATCTGAGATTCGCCACAGTTCTACAAATTTTTTATTAAATCTTTTAACTTTCCTTTTTCTATCAACCACAAGAATACCATCAACAGTTGATTCTAGTGTAGCAGTCATTAATGATAAGGATCTTTTCAGTTTCCTTTCCACTTTTTTGCGCTCTGTGATGTCACGCGTTATGCCGAGCACCCCTGTGATCTCTTCATTTTGGAGACGGAGAGGAACACTATGCGTTTCCAACCATTTCTTTCTACCTTTTAATCCGATGACTTCAAACTCCAGCTTGCCACATCCACCATTTAAAGTTTTATAAAAAAGTTCAGTAAAAGGCTTCTGATATTCTTCACCTATCAATGGTAGCAAAGGCAGACCTATAATCTGGTCCAGGCTATCAGCTTCAATCATATTAAGACCTGCCGGATTCATGTAGACTAATTTCCCTTTAAGGTCGAGGATTTTTACGCATTCAGGTTCCGTTTCGAGGATGGTACTCATCCGTTTTTCACTTTCTTTTAGTGCTTCTTCGTTTTTTTTGCGATCTGTGATATCATCAATAGCGACTATCACATGGAGATTTCCATCAATATCAATTGGCTCAGCACTTATGCTAAGACAGCGTTCCTCAGACTTGCCATTGATCATTAAGCTTAAATTCAGTTCTTCTCCGTGTATAGAGGGGTTCCCTAAAATGATTTGTTCTATTCCATGGCGTAAAGGACAAGCTGGGCACGAATCAGAAAATCCGCATCCTTTATGTGTTTCAAAACTATATATACAGCCAAGCGCATCCCCTGACCTGCGACCTATAACCTCATTGGGCTCACGGAGAACCATAGAATAAACCGCCTGATTTGCATTTACGATAGCCTTTTCACTATCAAGAAGCAGCAATCCCATTGGCACTGCTGAAAATATTTTCAAAAAATTATCATGCTTCTTCAAAAGTTTTTCTTCTGCCTTTTTTCTAATCTCTATTTCATGAGATAGTTTTTTATTAGCAGCTTCTAATTCTAATGTTCTCTGAATTACCAGTTGTTCAAGCTCTTCATTCCTCATATTAACTTCTCTTATCAAATATTTATCTGAATATCAGCTTATGGCTTAAATTCCATCATATGATTTTCAAATTCCTCGAACCTTTGTTTATTAATCGACCTGCCTTGTATTCTTCAGGCCCTAACTTATCTATCGTGTTGATATTAGTTCTTTAAGATAAAGAAAAAATATGACCATACACAACTAATATAAAATGTATACTTACACAATTGTCGTTCTCGAAAAAACGTGATTTGAAAGAAAAGTAAAAACTGCCTTAATTTAGAGTACAATCTTTTTGCTAGTAAAGTGTTCATAACGATATTTGCATAGACTTTCACACATAATATGAAGTCGTATACAAACACATTAAATAATCACAATGAATATAAAAGGAATCGTATTCGATTTAGACGGTACACTAGCCGATTCGATTGAGGATATTGCGGAATCAATGAATCAGGTTTTAGAAGAACAAAACATAGCTACTCACAGTATAGATACTTATAAAACTTTTGTAGGAAATGGTATTCGTAAATTGGTTGAACGATCTTTGCCTGAAGAACTAAGAACAGATGAATTTTTCGCAAAGAATCTGAATCGAATGCTTGAGGTTTACGGTGCTAATTGCATCAACAAAACCAAACTTTACCCAGATGTTGCCAATCTAATGGATCAGCTTCAGGAAAAAGGAATTAAGATTGCCGTATTCTCAAACAAAGCTAACGATCTAACTCAAAAAGTGGTCAAAGTTCTTTTGGCGAAATGGGATGTTGAATTTGCAATTGGAGCAGGTGGTGATGTCGCTAGAAAACCAAATCCTCAAGGAGCTTTAATGGCTGCTGAAAAAATGGGAATCCCAGCAAGTGAACTCATGTTCGTTGGAGATTCTGGAGTTGATATGGAAACAGCCAAAAATGCAGGCATGTTTGGTGTTGGCGTTTTATGGGGATTCCGTGGTGCAGACGAATTGAAAGCGAATGGTGCCAAAGCCATTATCAGTAAAGCTTCTGAACTCTTAAATCATCTTTAAAATACAGAAAGGCTAATGACTCATAGAATGAGTCATCAGCCTTCTGTTAATTCCTTATAAAAGCTTACAAAACGACAACTTTCCTATTCACGATGGAACCATCGACATCCATTTTCAGGATATAAAGTCCTGCTGGGAATGGTCTTAAATCCAAATCGATAAATGAGTTATATTGCGAAACAAAACCACTTAAACGCTCTGCCCCACGCGTATCATAAAGCCACCAATCAATACGATTAAATAGTACGGCATTTAAATCAACTCGGGTTTTCACATTCTTACTCGGATTGGGATAAATCACAAGTTCAGAGTCATAACTCGTATTGATATTCTTTGTGACGCTATTTTCTCCACAAACATTACCTACAGTTAAATTCACAGGATACTGACCCGAATTCTGATACTCATGATTAGGATTCATTAACTCTGATGTTTGGCCATCACCAAATTCCCACAAATAAGTCACAGCATTCTTTGATGCATCACTAAAATCAAAACTTTTCTGCTTAAACAAATATGTGAAATCAGGCTCTGTTTCATCAACAACAACTAAACTAGAGAATTCATTCGTACTCACTTCTCCAAGGCTATAAACCAAACTGACTTGTTTTACTCCTGATGTTGAATACCGAACCTTGTGCGGACCTTCCGTAGAGGCTGTTGATGGACTAGCATCGGCTCCGAAATCCCAAAAATAAGTATCGTAATCCATCCCAAAATTAAAGGACACTTCAACATCTGACTCTACGCAGGCAATGTCCTTATCTAACTGAATAGATCGACTATACCCATCCAAAACCATCACTCCTGTATTTTCAGGGTCTAACCAATACTTAAGTTGATTCTCTTTAGCAGGATAGTTGTCCCAACTGGCAGAAAACTTAGCAAAATAATCATTTACTGAATTGGAACAGTTGGCATCTCCCCCCGTAAGATCACCAATCAGTCTATGCTGAGTATCGAATAAGGGAGAACCTGATGAGCCACCCTCAGTTGTCCCCAGATCCCAATTCGATATAAGCCAGTGTGTATTCGTATCAAAGGTATAATCGAAGTCAGTATAAGTATCCGTTTTAGGAGGATCCTGGTCTATGGATATTTTTTTCACATCGCCACTGGGATGGTGAATACAAACTGTTTGGCTGGGTATTGATCCTGACCGATCCCAACCCGCATAGTAAGGCTGATAAATGGAAGGTGGAATCGAACTCATCTCCAAAAGAGTGAAATCCAAATGATTCGTTGTAGCTCTTAAATTCGATCCGGAAATGGATTGGCTCTTTGAACCAGTCGTTCCTTCGCAAGTTTCAGCTTCGTAATTAAAATAAAAGATGGCTTGCTGAGCAAGGTTTTCTTCACTAATAACATGGTGAGCCGTCAAAATATAAGGACGCCCATCTTTACTGGAATTGTTAATCAAGGTACCGGTAGCAATCCAACCTCCATAGGTCATATGGCAAACAGACCGCTTCTCAACTTGCCAATTTAAGCCTTCAGAACAGTTAATATCCACATTACAAGTCCCTGATGCACTCTTCACTTGAGTACTCTTGGAATCCAGAATTCTAAAAACATTCTTAAAATCGTGGTAAACCTTTCCTAGTTTGAGATCAGCTTTAAACTCCGAATTAATGGGCTCAATATATTCAATAATTAGATCGTCACCTGCTAAAGGCTCAATTGCAAATCGTCCCGAGTTCTTATTATTTTTTTCGGTATACGCTCCCAACACCCTCGCATTAGTGTAATTATAAACAAACAACTTTCCACCCTTAGGCAAACGGAACTTCTCAAACACGATGCTAAGAGAATAAGCTCCTGGTGAAGTAATCGCCAGATTCCACACCCGTTGTCCATTTGATAAAATGGTCCAAGTTCCTGAATTCTCAGTTGTTTTATCCACTATAAATTCATGAGCATACTTAGCATGCTTCAATCTTGATCGAGTCTCAACAGCTCTTTCTGATTTAAGATTAAGCATCTTTTCAACTGGCATCAAAACCGTTTCAAACTTCATTTGACTTGCTGTCTCCTTAAAAAAAGGATAGCCGCCATGTGAAATTTGGGCTATTGACGATAGACCAGAAAGAAGAAAGAACACCAAAATAGAAAAGCTGATAAGCGTATAGCGCATAAATATGGATGTTTGTTGATAGGAGGCTAAAAATAATAATTTTATGGTGATAGTAGATATCATAAACAAAAAAAGCCTCACATAAAGTGGGGCTTTTATATCTGGTAAGGCATCTTAGTCTTCTTCAAATTGCTCTTCACTATCTCTATCGAATTGAATTTCCAACTTAACTTTTTGCTTCGCTTCGTGTAAGGCAAGCATATAGAAAAGATCCTGGAGATCAGTGGCAGAAACCCGTTCGGCCAAATCCCAATAAAACATGAAAGTGGCTTTTTCTTTCTCCATAGCCATTATTAAAGCCTCAAGATAGTCGGGGTCTTCATTGGAGTAATCCACATCAGCAATATAATGTTCTGTCTTTAATTCTTTTATTTGATCATAGGAATTGTGATTAAATTTTCCACTTATTCGTATGGCTTCCAATTTTAGTATATGATTTTGCTTTTCGAGGGCAATATCTCTAAATAACTGCTCAACCTTGGGTTTGCTCATTTTATCAGCCAAATCGTTATAAAAATCCACCTCACTTTGCTCTTGCTCTATAGCAAAATTCAAAACCTCGTCTATACTGTTATATTTTTCCATAATACGGGTTATAAATGATAACGATTCAAATTTCAATCACAACAGGATATCCTAATTATCAGACAGAATAAACTCATCATATTCAATTTCCAGCTTTAATTTCTGACGTGCTTCCTGATTAGCTAAACTCATAAAGGTCTGTTTACATGTCCTATCAGATGTACAATCGGCCAATCCCTGATAAAGAATAAACTTCTCCTTTTCTTTATTCATCGCCATTATAAGGGCTTCCTGATAAGATAAATTTTTTTTCGTATAATCAATATCGGAAAAAGAACCTGCAATTTTCAAATCTTGCACGCTCTCAATATCAAGTAAAACTCCAACCTCTTTCATACTTTCCAACTGAATCATTCGAGCTGTTTTTTCAAGAGCAATACTCTGAAACAATTGTTGCACATTTTTTCGTTCCATTGTTTCAGCTAGTTCTGAATAAAATTGAATTTCATCCATCTCACTTTCAATAGCAAAATCAATGATCTCTTCAAAATTTCTAAAAATCTTCATTACAAATTATATTTTATGTCATGTATTTGACTCAAAATAGAAATAGAACAATGTATCAAGATGACTTGCTTGAGTAAAAGTTACGAATAAAAAAATAGTTGAACAAGAGCTTTTACATGAGACAATTATGAGCTAAGGTTAAAATTTGATACAAATAAACTTAAGGCGTTATTTTAAATTGGTTAAATTTGTGTTTCAAAAAATAAACCTTGACTATGAGTAAAACAAAAGCATGGATACATGCCTTTAGATTAAGAACACTTCCCCTAGCCTTATCCAGTATTATACTTGGAAGTTTGCTTGCAGCATCGCATCATTCATTCAATACTCGCATTTTTATATTAGCCATTCTTACCACACTGTTTTTGCAGGTTCTTTCAAATTTGGCGAACGATTTAGGTGATTCCATTTCAGGTGCCGATAACGAAAATCGAGTGGGTCCGAAAAGAGCCGTTCAAAGTGGCATCATCAGTAAGTCCGAAATGAAGCGCATGCTCTATGTCTTTATTATTCTATCCTTAATCAGTGGTTCTCTATTAATTTATGATGCGGCACAACTAATCAGCTTACAAGAAGCGATCGTGATTTTTGCAATTGGTATTCTAGCCATTTTGGCCGCTATTAATTATACAGTGGGTAAAAATCCATACGGTTATATGGGCTTTGGTGATCTTTTTGTCTTCATCTTTTTTGGCTTAGTTGGAGTCATGGGGAGTTATTTCTTGCACACAGGTAGTTTGCATTGGGATCTACTTCTTCCAGCAAGTTCTGTTGGCCTTTTAAGTACAGGCGTTCTCAACCTTAATAATATGCGCGATATTGAAAACGACGCTAAAACAGGGAAGAGAACCTTAGTCGTTAAAATTGGTTCAAAAGCGGCTAAAAATTACCATCTTGTTGTTTTATCCTTAGCCATGCTTTTTGCAATTGCTTACAGTATTTTCAATTTTAGCACGGCTTTTCAATTTATATATCTATTGAGTTTTCCTCTGATTTTACGAAATATTTACATCGTAAATATCAATCAGAATCCACAAAATTTAGATTCCGAATTAAAGAAGTTGGCTCTGTCATGTTTCTTTTTTAGTCTTACCTTTGGACTAGGTGCTCTTTTATAAAACTTACATCTATTTAATTCATGTTAGTCGCAAATTTTTCTTATTCTCCTTTAGATTTCAAACGACCAAGTGGCACGTCACGTGGTATTCTTACAAAAAAAGAGGCTTGGTTTGTTCATATCTGGAACGATAAAAATCCAGAAGTGAAAGGTATCGGAGAATGTTCCATAATAAGAGGATTAAGCCCGGATGATAGAGATAATTACGAAGAAAAAATACAGGAGGTTTGCGATCACATCAACCAAATTGAAGACTATCTCGCCGATGAATTAATTGAATGGCCATCCATCTATTTTGGCTTCGAAATGGCTTTAAAAGATCTTGCAAATGGTGGGAAACGACTTCTATTCAATTCGGATTTCACAGAGAGTGAAGCGAAAATCCCAATCAATGGTTTGGTTTGGATGGGTGACAGAGCCTATATGCAAGAGCAGGTTCAAGAGAAAATTGACACAGGATATAATTGCATCAAGTTAAAAATTGGCGCCATCAATTTTCAGGAAGAATTGGAGATTTTAAAATCAATTCGAGAGAAATTTAATTCAGAGCAAATAGAGATTCGAGTTGATGCCAATGGTGCTTTTCATCCTGATGAGGCTATGGAAAAACTAAAAGCTTTAAGCAAATTTGATCTTCATTCAATAGAACAACCCATAAAAGCCGGCAATTGGGAAGCTATGGCTAATCTTTGCAAAGAGACACCTCTCCCCATCGCACTCGATGAAGAATTAATAGGCATCTATAAGCTTGAGGATAAAATCAAGTTGATTAAACAGATACAGCCTCAATACATTATTTTAAAGCCAAGCTTGCTTGGAGGTTTCAAGGGGAGCCAAGAATGGATCGATATCGCAAAAGCGGAATGTATTCTCTGGTGGATGACATCAGCATTGGAATCGAATATCGGATTGAATGCCATTGCGCAGTGGGCTTATACATTAAATAACCCAATGCCACAAGGTTTAGGTACAGGACAACTCTTCACCAACAATATCGAATCGCCTTTAGAAGTATCTAAGGGGTATTTAATCTACAATCAATC
>NZ_JBFFKR010000047.1:0-18329 GCF_041555295.1 Ancylomarina sp.
CCTCCAATTTGGCGACAAACCAAGGATGCTTTTTCGGAGGCTAAGGAATGGAATGCTGAAATATTCCTGATTCATATGAATACATATGGCGGTATGGTGGTTCATGCAGATTCCATCCGAACAGCAATATTAAACTCTGAAATACCAGTTTATGTCTATATCGATAATAATGCGGCATCGGCGGGTGCTTTAATTTCCATTGCCTGCGATGGCATTTATATGAGAACAGGTGCCAATATCGGAGCTGCTACTGTGGTCAATCAGACTGGAGAAGCGATGCCTGATAAGTATCAATCCTATATGCGATCGACTATGCGAGCCACAGCCGAATCACATGGAAAAGATACCCTGATACAGAATGGTGATACAATCATTAAGTGGAAACGTGACCCACTTATTGCAGAAGCCATGGTGGATCCCAGAACCTATATCGAAAATGTAATCGATACGGGTAAAGTTCTGACATTCACACCTAATGAAGCCATTAAAAATGGTTATTGCGAAGGCATTGCCAATTCTGTTGAAGAAGTGTTAGAACAATTAAAAGTCGAAGAATATGTGATTAAGAAATACGAACCTTCAGGAATAGAAAAGATTGTCGATTTCATGTTGAATCCTATGCTTCAGGGCTTGTTTATCATGCTTATAGTGGGTGGTATTTATTTCGAATTGCAATCACCGGGAGTTGGATTTCCTTTGCTTGCAGCTATTATTGGAGCATTTCTGTACTTCTCTCCCTTGTATCTTGAAGGTCTGGCTGCCAATTGGGAAATTATTCTTTTCGTTATAGGTGTTGCTCTGCTTGGGGTTGAAATATTTGTTATCCCAGGATTTGGAGTTGCTGGTGTTTCAGGTATTGTTTTCATCATCTCGGGTCTTAGCTTAAGTTTGATTGATAATGTGAACTTTAATTTTGAACCTCGTCATATAAAAGCCCTTTTAGGAGCCATTCTTATGGTCACTTTTTCCATGCTAGCTTCTATTATCATCTCCATTAACCTTAGTAAAAGACTTTTTGCAGGAAGTGGTTTTCTTGGCAGATTGGCTCTTCAGACTGAAGGCAAAACTGAAGAAGGCTTTATTGGTGTTGATATGAGTCCAAAAAAACTTGTGGGGCAAAAAGGTTTTTGTGGAACAGATCTTCGTCCTTCGGGCAAGGTCATTATTAATGATGAAATTTATGATGCAAAATCAGAAGATGGATTTATAAACAAAGGAACTGAAGTGCTTGTTCTTCGATACGAAACAGGACAAGTCTATGTGATGAAAGCTGACAATGAGTAGATAAGTTCATATCAATATTTGATGTTTCATATTGATACTTGACACTTTAGCTTTAATCCCTATCTTTGTGCATCAAATAAAGAGACTATGCCTTTTATCCAACAAATAATAAACGAACAAAGCATTACTACAGAAACAGTCGCATTTAGGATGCTACTGAGCCTATTTGTGGGAGCCATTGTAGGTATTGAGCGTGAATATCACAAACAGCCTGCTGGATTGCGCACGCACATTCTAATAAGTATGGGGTCAACACTCATTATGCTCTTGTCGATTTATATTCCTCAAACATATAGCCAATATCATACTGCAGACCCTGCACGAATGGCAGCTCAAGTGGTTTCAGGAATTGGCTTTCTTGGTGCAGGGGCTATCATGAAGTATGGGTTAAATGTAAAGGGGCTTACCACTGCTGCATCCATTTGGATGATTGCGGGCTTGGGGTTAGCTGTTGGAGCTGGCATGTATTTAGCCGCTGGAATTGGAACAGTCATGCTCGTATTTGCACTTCTATTTCTTGATATTTTTGAGAAGTGGATTTTCCCTGCCAAATTCATAAAAAGACTTCATATTTACTCTAAAATAAACTCTGATTTACGAACAGAGCATATATCCCCTATTCTAAAGAAACATAAAATACATATCCGCACTGTCGATTTGGAAGAAGCTTTCGACGAAAAAAGAACAAGTCTTTATTATTCCATCCAGATTAATGAAAAAGTTGACATTAATGAACTTTCAAAAGAGATTGGAGCCATTGAAGGCGTACAACGCGTTAAATTGCAACAAATTGTTTAATTCGATAACCAGAACAAGTTGAACCAATTTGAAGCTGCCTTTTTTAAACAAAACATGAAATAAAAATAAGCATAACATTTAAGATTAAAATTCAGACTTGAAACAAGTACAAATATCAGCCCTTGGAAACTGGTCAATAATGACTCTCACTTCTACATAAACTATATGAACTTAATAAATAATGGGAAACTTGATTTTTCCCAGTTGGAAAGCATTATCAAAAAACCAAAGCTTTTCACTAAGGATAAAGTTAACTTCTGGCAAGATCCATACATCTCCGAGCATATACTTTACGCTCATTTAGATGATGAAAGTGATGAAGGTTCAAGAAAATACGAAACTGTAATCAAATCAGTCTTATGGCTTGCGGAATATATGAATATGCCCCGAGGCTCTCGCTTGCTTGATTTGGGTTGTGGCCCGGGCTTATACAGCGAGCATTTCCACGGTCAGGGCTTTAAGGTCACCGGTATTGATTTTTCACAAAGCTCAATCGACTATGCTAAGGAAGAAGCTAAAGCTTCGCAATACGATATTGAATACATTTGCCAAAATTATTTGGAGATAGATTACACCAACGAGTTTGATGTGATTACACTTATTTATGGTGATTTATGTGTATTATCTCATCAGGAAAGAGATCTTCTTTTAAAGAAGGTGTACAAAGCTCTTAAATCTGGAGGTTACTTAATATTCGATTTGTTTACCAAGCAATACTTTAAAAAAGGACATGAAAACCAAAGCTGGTATTTAAGTCAGGAAGAAGGTTTTTGGAAAGAGGCAGAACACTTGCTCCTTCACGAGCATTTCAAATATAAAAAAGATAAAGTGCGCCTTGAAAAATACACCCTTATCATGAATGATGGACAGATGCATAGTTACCACATATGGAAACACTATTTCTCTCTTAAACGTGCTCAAGAGATGCTTAAGCAGCACCAATTCGAACTTAAAGAATTTTGGAGTGACCTTTGTGGAAAGCCCTACGAAATTGAGAGTCCTTGGATTGGCATGATTGCTCAGAAACCTCTAAAATAGGTTTAAAGCATCCATTAAATCTGGATGAATAAATTCATAATTCAGGCTTCTTTTAAGTTTCTCATTTGAGATCAGCTTAATTGGAGCCTTTGTTTTTTCATCTTCCTCAAAACTTGGTAGAGGAACTCCTATAATTTCAGCGGCCTTGGTATAAAACTCCTTTTTAGAAGGATGGGTATCGGCTGTACAATTGAAACATTCCTCCCACACATCCTGCTTTATGATTTCATTGATGATTTGAATGCAATCGTCACGATGAATCAGATTAACAGGAGCATCTGCATTTTTCACTTTTTTACCAGACAGAAAATTTCCTGGTTTTCGATTTCCACCAAATAATCCTGAGAATCTTAAAATTGTAGTTTGATAATTGAGATTATCTTTCATCAATTTCTCTATTGCGACCCAAGGTGATTCGCTCAAATCAGAATTCTCATCAACCGGTTTTTCCGAATTCATATAGACACCTGTCGAGCTAATCAATATCAGCTTCTTAACTGGTGATTGTTCCAACACAGGTAGAAATTGCCTATAGAGTTCAAGATCTTTTATCGTCAGATTTAAAACCAGAATATCAGAATTGAGGAAGCTTTTCATAGCATCATTCAAATCTTCGAATCTTAACTGATAAGCATCAATTCCTTTCTCTGACAAGCGCTTTATTTTATCCGGACTCGTAGTAGCCCCCCTTACTATAAAACCCTTTTCCAACAAATTAATAGCTAAGGACTCTCCCAACCAACCGCAGGATAGGATACTTACAGATGTGTTCTTAGATTGATGCATATGTCTATTTTTCTAGTTGAAGATCAAATCTAAAGAAAGATTTAAACTAATTAAGAATTTTCCTTTAAATTTTCTTGAAACAAAAAAGCCGAAGAATAAATCTTCGGCTTTGGGTTGAAGCTTTAAGGTTGTCCAATCTTAAAGCTCAAAAGTGATCCGATCAATTCACTGCATTTGAGATGATTGATCGGATCAATAAAGAATTACAGGTCGCGACGCTGGTATAGAGAATCTTCCATATCCATTTCGTCGAACTGCATATATTTATAGATTTCATCTTGGTGAGCCAAAATCTTATCATTGTAGATTTCCATATACTCAGCAGGCGTTGGTAGCTTACCTAAAACAGCAACCATAGCACCTAGTTCGGCAGAACCTAACCATACTTGAGCACCTGTACCCATACGGTTGTTAAAGTTACGAGTAGAAGTAGAATATACGTTAACCTTATCTGGTACACGCAATTGATTACCCATACATAAAGAACATCCAGGCGTTTCGATACGAACACCCAACTGAGAGAATGTAGCAAAAGTTGCTTCTTCTTTCAATACAGCAGCATCCATACGTGTAGGAGGAGCCATATAAGTTCTTACTTTATCGCTAGGAGTTAATCCACTCCAAACTTTTTCACAAGCACGGAAATGACCAATATTAGTCATACAAGAACCGATGAATACATCCTGAATTTCAGTATTCTGAACATCAGAAAGCAATTTCACATCATCTGGATCGTTAGGACAACAAAGGATAGGCTCAGTAATTTCAGAAAGATCAATTTCGATTACCTCAGCATATTCAGCATTCTCGTCTCTTGAAAGCAACACTGGGTTAGCCAACCACTCGTTACAAGCATCAATACGGTTCTGAATTGTTTGAGCATCATCGTAACCCATCTTGATCATCGACTCCATTAAAGCCACATTAGACTTCACATACTCGATCACACGCTCTTCTGATAACTTAATACAACCAGCAGCAGCAGAACGCTCAGCAGTCGCATCAGTTAATTCGAAGGCTTGCTCAACTGTAATATCCTCAAGACCTTCCATCTCGATGATCTTACCGTTGAATATATTGATTTTGTTTTTCTTAGGAACAGTTAAATGACCGTTCTGAATTGCAAAATATGGGATAGCATTTACAACATCACGTAGAGTGATACCCGTATTCAATTTTCCTTTAAATTTGATAAGAACAGATTCTGGCATATCCAAAGGCATAAAACCTAAAGCACCAGCAAAAGCTACTAAACCTGAACCAGCAGGGAAAGAAATACCTAATGGGAAACGGGTATGCGAATCGCCACCAGTACCCACAGTATCAGGAACCAACAAACGGTTCAACCATGAGTGAATAACACCATCACCTTGTCTCAAAGGCACACCTTTACGGTCAGACATGAATTTAGGCATACTTTTATGCATTTTCACATCAGTTGCTTTAGGATAAGCCGCTGTATGACAGAACGACTGCATAAACATAGGCGCTTCAAACTTCAAACAAGCCAACTCTTTAATCTCATCGCGGGTCATAGGACCAGTCGTATCCTGAGATCCAACAGTAGTCATTTTAGGCGCACATGATGATCCTGGCAATACACCTTCTACTCCACAAGCTTTACCTACAATTTTCTGAGCCATAGTATAACCTTGGTTAGCCTTAGGCTTAGGGTTATTAGCAACAGTAAAAATATCGGCAGCAGGTAAACCCAAAGCAGTACGTGATTTTTCGGTAAGCGCTTTTCCAATAATCAAAGGAATACGACCACCAGCACGGTACTCGTCAGACATAGTATCTGGCGCTAATGTATAAGTACAAATCACTTCACCATTACGAGTAATTTCACCTTTTACATTGTTGATGATAATTTCATCGCCAGTGTTCAACTGAGATACATCGGTAGTAATTGGAAGTCCACCAGAATCCTGACAAGTATTGTAGAAAATTGGAGCAATAGCACCACCAATAACTACACCAGCAGTACGTTTATTAGGAACGCAAGGGATATCCTCACCAATATGCCACAACAAAGAGTTAGCAGCAGATTTACGTGACGAACCAGTACCAACAACATCACCAACGAAGGCAACCTTGTGACCATCTTTACGATACTGAGCAATAGTTTCGATACCATCTTCGAAACGACCAGCTCCCATTGCCAAAGCGTGCAATGGAATATCAGGACGCGTAAACGCCTGTGAAGCAGGAGAGAAATCATCTGTATTGATTTCGCCTTCTACCTTATAAACTTTTAATTTTATTTCTTCAGCTAATTCTTCACGTTTGGTGAACCACTCAGCATTAGCCCAAGACTCAAGTACAGATTTAGCAGCAGTGTTGTTTTTTGCTAGATCTAAAATTGTATCGTAAGCATCGTAAACCAAAACAATGCCTTTAAGCGCTTCGGCAGCCTCATCAGCTAAAGCTTCATCTTTTAAAGCCTCAACTAACACAGTTACGTTGTATCCGCCCATCATGGTACCCAAAATCTCGATAGCATCGGATTTAGAGATCAATGGAGAACTCAACTCACTTCTTAAAAGCTGGCCTAAAAACTCAGCTTTTACTTCTGTTGACTCATCAACTCCAGGAGCGATTCTTTCTTTGAATAGATGCAAAATAAAATCCTCTTTTCCAGCAGGAGGATTTACTAATAATTTGCAAAGTTCGGCAGTCTGTTCTGCGTTTAATGGCAAAGCCGGGATACCTTTGGTAGCGCGGGCTGCTTCGTGTTTTAAATATGCGTCAATCATTGTTGTTTGATACGGTTATGTTAGTTTAGTAACCTTCGTATTTCGAATGAAGAATTATTCCTTTATTCACAACAAACATAGAGTTTTTATAATTACTGAGTTCAGAAAAAATATGTGTTTTACATCATATTTTAAGACTTGAATAATGGGTGTAAACCCTACCCTAAGTCAAAGGAAATGCTATATTTACGCCATCAAAAAAAAATATTTTGTCAATAATAAATTGAATAAAAAAGTGCAATAATAAACAATACATGCAAGAGTAAGGTAATTATTAGGCTCTCCCAGTAGTATAAATAGGATCTAAATTAATTTAGAAAACACCTAGCCCATTTAAAAAGACCATGGCAATTGCACCAGGAGCGATAAATTTGAGTACAAAAATAAAAGCAGTAATCAATCCTCGGGAAAGTTTTGATCCTTTTGCCAACTCTTCCTCTATCCTTTTACGTCCCCAATACCAACCAATAAATAATGAAATAAAGAGGCCACCCAAAGGCAAGAGCATATTAGCAGATATCCAATCGAGTAAATCAAAGAAATTTAATCCGAATAAAGTTTGCTCTTTAAACAAACCCATCGATAGAGAACAAAAGATTCCAACAATAGAAATCATTACGGTTGCCAAAATTGTAGCCAGATTTCTTTTTATCTTTAATTCTTCTCTAAAATAAGCCACAACAACCTCGAGAATAGAAATCGATGAAGTAAGTGCAGCCACTGTTAATAAAAGGAAGAATAACATTGAAAAGAAGAAACCGCCAGGCATTTGCTGAAACACATTGGGCAGGGTTATAAAAACAAGCCCAGGTCCACTACTGGGTTCGATACCAAAAGCAAATACCGCAGGGAAAATTGCTATACCTGCAAGAATCGCAATTAGAGTATCGGCTACAGTTACCTGTAAGGCTACTTTGGGTAAATTCATATTATTGTCGATATAAGAGCCGTATGTAATTAGAGTTCCCATACCCAAACTGAGTGAAAAAAATGCATGCCCCAGTGCACTCAATATGCCTTCGCCTGTTAGTTTCGAAAAATCAGGATAAAATAGAAAGCGCAAGCCTTCTGCTGCCCCTTCAAGTGTTATGGCTCTTATATCAAGAACAATTATAATCAAAATCAAAATTGGCATCAGAATTTTTGCATATTTCTCAATGCCATCTTTCACTCCAATTATAACAATAGCCATCGTCATCAGCATAAATAAGAGCTGATAAAAAATTGGCAAGCCTGGTGTCTCAATAAAATGAGTAAACATTGACCCCAGTTCATCAGGACTTTTAGAAGCAAAACTATCAGTCAAAGATTTTATGATATAATCAATACTCCAGCCAGCAACTACTCCATAAAATGAAAGAATCATAACAGCAGCTGCAACACCTAAAAGCCCAACATATTTCCATGGAGAATTGGGTGCTAAGTATTTGAATGCGCCGAATACATTACGCCTGGATTTACGACCTATCATAAATTCGGAGAGCATAATTGGCAAACCAATAAGAGCAATAAAACCAAGATATACAAAAAGAAACGCTGCTCCACCGTACACGCCTGTGATATAAGGAAACTTCCAGATATTACCCAGACCAACTGCAGAACCAGCAGCAGCGGCTATGACGCCCATTTTACTCGAAAATATATCTCTAATTTGTGGTGATTTATCTGAATTCATATAGGATTGGGGCTTTTAGCAATTTAGGATTAGCTGATTAGAATAATCAGTCTATAAAGAAACCAAATTCTCAAAATCTGACAAGTTATTTGAATAGGATTATTATTAGGGCACAAAAAAACCCGGAGTATATCCGGGTTTTAATATATATAGTTTAGTAATTTTAGTTACGCCCAACTGCATTTAGGTCATTACATGCAACAACTAAACGGTCTTTCATTGAAATTTCACCTTCACGTAACCATTTACGTGGGTCATAATATTTCTTGTTTGGTTTCTCTTCACCATCAGGGTTACCAATTTGTCCTTGTAGGTAATCACGGTTAGCAGCCTCATATTTACGAACGCCATCCCAACATGCCCACTGTGTATCAGTATCGATATTCATTTTAACAACACCATATGAAATTGCTTCACGAATTTCTTCTAGAGATGAACCTGATCCACCGTGGAATACAAAATCAACTGTGTTTTCAGCAACGCCATATTTCTCTGAAATAAATGACTGTGAGTTTAAAAGAATCTTTGGAGTCAAAACAACATTACCTGGCTTGTATACACCATGAACATTACCGAATGAAGCAGCAATTGTGAAACGTGGAGACACTTTTAATAAAGTTTCATAAGCTAAAGCAACATCAGCAGGTTGAGTATACAATAATGAGTTATCCATCTCTGTATTATCAACACCATCTTCTTCACCACCAGTACAACCCAATTCAATCTCAATAGTCATTCCGATTTTGTCCATACGCTCTAAATATTTAGCACAAGTACCAATATTTTCATCTAAAGGTTCTTCAGATAAATCCAACATATGAGAACTAAACAAAGGCTTACCTGTTTGAGCAAAAAATTCTTCACCGGCGTCCAAAAGACCGTCAATCCAAGGCAATAGTTTTTTAGCAGCGTGGTCAGTGTGCAAGATAACTGGAATACCGTAATGCTCAGCTACAGCATGAACATACTTAGCACCTGCAACAGCACCAATAATTGCAGCATCATGTCCGTTTGCTCCAATACCTTTTCCTGCAAAAAATGAAGCACCACCATTAGAGAACTGAATAATAATAGGAGAGTTAGCTTCGCGTCCTGCTTCAAGAGCTGCGTTGATCGAATTTGTATTTACTACATTTACAGCAGGAATGGCAAATCCTTCTTGTTTTGCAACCTGAAATAATTTTTGTACATCGTCACCCGTGATTACACCCGGCTTAACTACTTCTAATACTTTTTTCATCTGTGATAATTTTTTGATAAGATTTACTCAATAAACATTGAATAGAATTTACTCAAATTTCTGTATCGAAACAAGACTATATTCTTTTAATCTAATTTTATTAAATGGTTCGGATTTTCAGAAAACTTAGTAATATCAACTAGAGATTTACTCAATTTAAGTACGAAGTTAAAAAGAAATTATAGAATTTACATCCTTTTTTTACGAAGAAAATTCCGCAAACGAATGCAATTTAAAATGGATAGCCAATACCGATATTATAGGTTAGCTGAGAGAATTTAAATGATCGATTGCCAATAATCCAGCGTTTATCCCCAGCCAATGATGGATCTCTTAATTTGAGTCCCAAATCCAGTCTGAAAAGAATAAAATTCAGATCAACACGAGCTCCTATTCCAGTTCCAATTGCAACCTCTTTATAGAAGTTTTTCATATCGAACTGGGCTCCTGGACGATCATCTTTAGACGAAATAGCCCAAATATTTCCAGCATCTAAGAACATAGCTCCTTCAAATTTCCAAATCAACTTAAAGCGGTATTCCAAATTACCTTCCAGTTTAAAATCGGCAGTATTATTAGGATAAACTGCTTCATCATTAGAATAAGAACCTGGGCCAAGAGATCGAACCTGCCAAGCACGAATACCATTGGCTCCTCCAGAGAAATAACTTTTCTCAAAAGGCAATACTTTAAGATTTCCATAGGCATATCCCAAGCCCATAAATATACGTCCAACAAACGTATTTGCCTCATTCAGATGCCAGTTATATCGATAGTCAATATCTGCTTTTACATATTGTGCATATCGAATTCCCAAAAGATCATAATAAGTTCCTTCCAACTCGCCATTATCATTGTAATCCATATTCTTCTTTGAACCGATAAGTTGATCAAAGGTGTTCAGCGAATTCCCCGCTGTTTCAAAACTTAATCGTAAATAATTATAATTACTAGGCTTATTCAGATTTTGGTTATTATATACCAATGAATACCGAGTTGTAGATATAACGTGATCAGCAAAAGAATTGGCGATGTAAAGATTATTAATATCATCAATAAAATCTTGACTCAAATTCTTAACCTCAACAAAACTCAATTCAACCAAATTAAGTGTATGAGTAAGATATTTTGATGATCTCCAATTGTATCCAAAACTTGCATCAGCCTGTGTTCTTGTATAATCTGGACGTTTTTGATAACTATAAGCTAAAGATAATCTTGATTTTGGATTATATTTTTTTCTAAAACGATTGGCAGTAAGAAAAGGTAACAAAAACTTGGGTGTATTTAAGCTTATTTCACCACCATACTCTTTTGAAAAGAAATTATTATTATCGTTTGACTTTACCGTCTCTGTAGCACTCGAAAAACGGACATCCAGAATTTCGGCACCGCGCAATAAGTTTTTATGTTGGTAATTAACCTTCCCTGCAAAACCCATATTACCTGAAGAGTTGGTTCCTTCAAGTTCAACCGTATAAGCTTGTTTTTTATGAGGTGATAGTTGAATAAAACAGTTCAAACTACCTTCAAGTTCATTTTCTGCTTCAGTATCAACTTCAAATCGGATATTTACAAACTTGTATTGATTTAGGGCCTGCAATCTTCTATAGGAGTACTCAATCTCTGATAAATTATAAAGGCTGCCTGGTTGAAACCCCAATGAGTTTATAATAACATTAGGTTTGATATTCAGTTTCTTTGTATAGATAAATTGGCAATTACCCAGGTTCAATGTATCAAGCTTACTTAAATATATTGAGTCGTTCAATAACATAGGCTTAGGATCGTAATCCGAATTAACGATTATAGATCTAATACGGTACTTGCGATCAACATTGGAAGACTGAGGTTTCTTAATACCAACAAAAATATCCATTTGATGATTATTAGCTACACTATCTAGCATAAAATGAATGTACTCCTTTGAAAAGTTGAAATAACCTTTATTCTTCATCAACTTTGAAATACGATCACGTTCTTTTCCCAAAATATCAGAATCAACATTCTGCCCAGATTTAATTTTACTATTTAAAGAATCTGCTACCAAATACTGTCTAATCAATGAACTATCATTTATCTCTTTAATATCCTGATAAGGAGAAATAAAATTACGAGGTAGATCTGCCTTTTTATTATAAATATTTCGAAATCGATAAGGTTCTCCTGCTGTAATTTTGAATTTTAGTTTGGCCTTTTTTCTTCGAAAAACTACGGTATCTTCAATAGTTGCATTATAGTAGCCCTTTTTCCTCAGATAAATACCTAGTTGAACTTTTGATCTCTGAGTTTGATAGTCTTCATAAATAACGGGTTCCTCTCCAATTCGACTTAACCACTTATTAATACCTTTCTTTTTATTTTTACCAGAAAGATTATATAAACCCAAATGAAATTTCCAAAAACCAAGAATCTTAATGTTTGGTTGTTGTTTAATATTTTGATTAAGTTCGCTTGATGAAATATTCTTATCATCAACTTTAACATTCACTTTACTTAAAAGATATTCATTATCCCCCACATACTTAGTGGTAGAGCAAGACACAGCTCCCATAAGTGAAAATATGGCAAAGATTAAGGATAGAAAAAAATAACTATTTTTGTATTTCTGATTAGGTTTCAAGTAGAGTATTGTATTAGTAGTTACGAATTTCACAAAGATACTTATCTTCAAGAACATTTTAGCCTGATTAGTATTTCAAAGATAAAAATTCAATTCAATTATTGTGCTTTCAAAAAATCAGATCAAACTCATTAGTAGTTTACAGAAAAAGAAATTTAGAGATCAACATCAACTTTTTGTTGCTGAGGGATACAAATTAATCACGGATTTATTAGAATCTAAACTTGAAACCAAGTATATCATTCACACTAAACAAGCGATTATAAGCGATCTCCCAGAGTACAATAAGAAAACTGAACTTATTGAATGTGATGCTTCAGATCTTAAAAAGATCAGCAGTCTAAAAACACCTTCAGATATTATCGGGGTTTTTAAAATTCCGAATTCAGATTTTGATAGAAAAAATATCAATCAATCCTTATCTATCTTACTTGATGATGTTCAAGACCCCGGTAATTTAGGAACGATTGTTCGAATCGCTGATTGGTTTGGTATCCAGCATATTTTCTGTTCCAAAAACACAGTCGATTTATATAACCCCAAAGTCATTCAAGCGACTATGGGAGCATTAGCTCGTGTGAAAGTCATCTACACGGATTTACAACTACTTGTTGATGAATTCGCATCTTCAGATTTCCCTGTATATGGAACTTTTCTTGAAGGAGAAACAATATATAAAAGTGAACTAAGTACAAAAGGTTTTATTATTATGGGTAACGAGGGCAAAGGTATCTCACCAGCATTGAAACCACTTGTGAGTAAAAAACTATTTATTCCAAATTTCCCCAGCGATCAAGCCACATCAGAGTCATTAAACGTTTCAGTAGCCTGTTCTATTGTTTGCTCAGAATTTCGAAGACGTCAACTCTAAGAATAATATCATCTTCATAAACAAAAAATGCAGCCTTTAGAGCTGCATTTTTTATATTCTTATATTTGAGATTGCCTACTCTTTCCAAAAAGAAGGCGAGAATAATACCAAAACAGTAAAGAGTTCTAATCGTCCCAATAGCATTAGGAAAGAAAGAAACCATTTCGCAAAATCTGGCAATTTTGAGAAATTTTCCATCGGCCCAATCTCGCTAAATCCAGGGCCAATATTACCTAATGTGGTAGCCACAGCACTTAAGGCTGAGAAAATATCTGCACTCCAAAAAGACATCACCACAGTTGAAAACATGAAGATGATGATATAGAAAACAAAAAAGGCAAGGATATTTGTTACAGTGCGTTCATTAACAACTCGCTGATTATATCGTGTTGGAATAACAGCATTGGGATGAATTAACCGCTTTAATTCATAAAAGCTATTTTTGAATAAAAGTAATATCCTCACAACTTTCACACCTCCACCAGTAGAACCAGCAGAACCACCAACAAACATCAATACAAAAATTAGCATACCTAAAAAGGGCATCCATAACAAATAGTCAGCCGTTGCATAACCCGTTGTTGTTATAATAGATACAACTGTAAATAGAGCATCACGGAATGCTTGTTCATACCCCATATTTGATGTTACAATGATTCCCGTCGTGATTATTGCTGTGAATAACAATATCACATAAGAATAGAAACGAAATTCTTCATCCTTTAATACCTTACGAAATCGACCAGTTACTACTGCATAAGACAGAGTGAAGTTGGTTCCAGCTATAAACATAAAAGCGATAATAACATACTGAAGATAAGCTGAGTCGAAATAGCCAACACTGGCTTGCTTGGTCGAGTATCCTCCCGTTGCCATAGTGGTTAAGGAATGATTAATGGCATCGAAAAAAGACATGCCTCCAAACATTAATAAGATACATTCAATTGCCGTAAAAGAAGCATACAGTCCCCACAAGTTACGAGCGGTCTCCTTTATCCTAGGGGTTAATTTATCAGGTGTAGGTCCAGGAACTTCCGCAATAAAAAGCTCACGACCACCAATACCAAGAGTTGGCAGAATAGCTAAGAACATCACAATAATTCCCATTCCACCAATCCACTGAGTTAGTGATCGCCAAAACAAAATGCCATGTGGCAATTCCTCAATATTATTCAATATTGATGAACCTGTGGTCGTAAAACCAGACATGGTTTCGAAAAAGGCATCAGTAACCGAAAGAATTGATCCGCTAAACAAATAGGGTAAACATCCAAAAATTGAAAATACAACCCATACAAGACTAACAATGATGTAACCTTCACGCTTACCCATTTCTTTTTTAACGCCTTTCGAAGACAAATAACTCAATCCTCCCACTGCAAAAGTGATCAGACCAGAATAAAGAAAAGCTATTGTATCGGATTCTTGATAGATAAGAGAAACCAATAAAGAAAGAAACAGAAAGACACTTTCTCCAACCAATAGTTTTCCAAGGATGTTGAATATTATTTTTTTTCTAATCACAGTTCAAACTTAAATTCAATATCAAACTATTTAAAAATCTTTTCAACTTTCTTGATTGCTGAAGGCAAGGTAAAGACAACAACTTGATCACCTTCCTGAATCTGAGTATCACCCATAGCAATAATACCCTGATCACCTCTAATGATACCTCCAATGTTGGCATCCTCAGGAAAATCAATATCTTTCAACTTACCCATTGTAATTTTGGAATTTGGTTGTACTACAAGTTCAATAACCTCGGCATCTGAAACGGTTAGCCACTTACAGTGCTGAACATTAGCATCCATGGTGAATCGATAAATATAACTCGCAGCTAGAAGCTTTTTATTAATCATGGCACCCACACCAATGCTATCAGCCAAATCAATATAATCTATATTTTCAACTTCCGCAATGGTACGCTTCACGCCCATCTTACTTGCCAACAAGCAAGCCAGAATATTAGTCTCCGAATTTCCAGTTACGGCAACAAAGGCATCCATTTTCTGAATTCCTTCTTCTCGCAACAAATCCATATCACGGCCATCACCATTAATAACCAAGGTGTTTTCAAGAGCATCGGCAAGTTTGACACTTTTATTTTTATCAATCTCAAGCAACTTAAGATCCAAGATGTTCTCCAATTCACTGGCGGTTTTCTGCCCGATACGGCTACCACCAAGAATCATGGCTTTTTTAATTTTGTATTTCTGTTTCCCGGCAAGTTCCATCACTCTATCGATACTCTCAGCTTTACTGATTACAAAAACCAAATCGCCTCTCGTAAATCGATTATGACCTCGTGGAATAATGGTCAGCCCATCACGCTTAATTGCCACAGCTCTATAATCATTATCACCTGTCATCATAGCAACCTCAGCTAAGGTTTTATCCATAATCACAGACTTACTGCTTATTTTAATACCATACAGCAATAATTTACCACCTGAAAATTCGTACATCTGACGCGTTCCAGAACGGGATAGGTAGTTGATGACTTCTTTTGCAGCCAATCGTTCAGGATAAACGAATTCATCTATTCCTAAACTCTTTAGGAATTCCTTATTTTCTGGGATTAAGTATTCTTGATTATCAATACGTGCAATAGTACGTTTTGCTCCAAGTTTCTTAGCAAGTAGACTCGAAATGATATTGGTCTCTTCAGATTGTGTTACAGCTATAAACAGATCTGCCTTCTTAACGTTGGCTTCTTTTAGATCTTTGATAGAGGAACTTGACCCTACAATGGTTAAGAGATCCAAATGAGAATCAATTAGTTTCAGTTTTTCTTCATCGCTATCAATCAAAACAATTTCATGATCCTGATGACTAAGCATTTTTGCCAGGTGAGTTCCTACTGCGCCTGCTCCAGCAATTACAATCTTCATAACGGTATTTAATTTGAACTTCTGTGATCAAAGAATCATTATTTATATGAATTGACCAAAAACGAAACGGCAAAATAAAACATTATCATCTAAATATACGGCATATATACTAAAATAATATCTCTCTAAATTATGCTTGCTATTGCAATACAGACTCACAGAATAAACCAACTGACTATTAACAACTTAAAAAAGTAACATGATACAATCAAAATATCAATCTACACTCAACGGAATACGAAACGAACCCTTTCTGCGTGTGTCCCATATTTGTGTATTGGAATCAGCAGTCAATTTCCTGAATTTCTGAGCATAATTACTCGCATCTCGAATAAGGGTTGTTCCTTTAAACTCTTGAACAAGTTTCTCAAAGCCTTTGGCATTATTTCTAAGAATTAGATAATCCACTTGTAAATTATTTATAACCACATTAAGAGCAGAACTACTCATAATGGCAATCGTTTTATCATGTAAAACACGAAGTTCATTTTCTTTTAAAACTTCATAAGAATAATTTTTCACGCCTTTTGCCATTGCATAAGGGTAAACCAAACGATTCTTCTGCTTTTCATTCAGAAGGGTATCACTCAACACCAATACAGACTGACCATCCCGAATACAAATAACAGTTTGTTTATGAACATTAAACACTAACAATTCACTCGATTGACTTTGATACAAATCAGAAATATTAATCAGCTGAAAGGCTATTAAAATTATTAAACTAACAAAGAGAGCTTTCTTTCTTTTCCCAAAAATACTGAATGTTAATCCGATAATTAAACCGTAGAGAAGTACAACCTGTAATGATGTAAATGTGATTCTTTCAACTAAAGCTCCTGGCAAAGCTTGTATCTGATAAATCAAACCATGAATAAGCTCTACAAAATGCTGTAATAAATAAGTAAACCACTTTGTAATAAAATCGATTTCTGAGAAAATAAGCAATAAAGCTGAACTATAAATCAATAAACCAGCAACAGGTATAATCACAAAATTTGATAGAAAAAAGTATGCTGGAAACTGATGGAAGTAATAGATAGCTAAAGGAAATGTTCCTATTTGTGCTGCTAAAGAGACCGTGAATAATCGCCATGACCAACGCAAAACAAAAGTATTTACGTTAATCATATTTTCAAATTTGGGCTGGAAATAAACAATACTTACAACGGCTAAATATGAAAACTGAAAACCAACATCGAACAAAACAAAAGGATTAATTAGTAGCAATAGCAGAGCTGATATTGCCAAAGAATTATAAATGGTTCCCTTCCGGTTAATCATGAGTGCAATAGCAAGAATAGAAAACATACTTGCAGCTCGCATTACCGATGGAGACAATCCTGTTAGTAAGGCATATGACCACAAACAAGCTAGAAGGAGCACGCCTCGAAAAAAACGCCCAAACTTAGAACCTGCGAGAAAACTAAGCAGAAATTGCATCACACCAAATATGATTCCAACATGCAGCCCCGAAACAGCTAGGACATGAGTTGCTCCAGCAGCTGACCAAACTGATTTAACATCTTCAGAAACTTCTTCCCGAGCACCTAGAGTGAGAGCTGCTAAAATCTCATAGGCTTCATTCTTCAAGCCTGCCTTTTTATAAATATTTAAAAGCCTCTGTCTCCATGCAACTGCAATATGCTTAAAATTGAAGCTTTTATTTTTCTCGATCAACTTCCAGGATGAACCTCTCACATAGGTCGAATATAAAATATAACGATGTTGTAAATATTTCGCGTAGTCGAATTCGTTGGGGTTACCATTATTGCTCACTTTTTCAAGCTTAGAGGACACCAAAATATCATCTCCCATTTCTAATTCTCTAGATAAGGAATCTTTAGCCAGATATAATAAAACTTGAGCATTGGCCTTTTCCCATCGGTCTTTATTATAAACCCCTTTTAGTTCTATAACACAAGCCATCGATTTTGCTTTTTCATCTGGACTTCTTT
This sequence comes from Ancylomarina sp., assembly GCF_041555295.1. Classification (NCBI taxonomy): domain Bacteria; kingdom Pseudomonadati; phylum Bacteroidota; class Bacteroidia; order Marinilabiliales; family Marinifilaceae; genus Ancylomarina; species Ancylomarina sp. Next base: position 17,921 of record NZ_JBFFKR010000047.1, read on the forward strand.
TTAAGCTTCCCTTAAAGGCTGTAATCGAATCAACAGATGGTAAAGTCATTTTTGCACCTGAATGATTGACTCTTATATAGCCAGAACTTAAACAAAAAAGAAAAATGAAGATGCCATAAATAAAGCTGTAGGAATATGTTTTTCTGAAAGAAGGAAGCGATTGAAAAATAAGAAGTGATAAAAATGAAAGGGAAATTAAGGTATACATCAGCCAATTATCCACAACAAAAAACTCCGACGAAACTATTCCTAAAGTAAAAGGTAATAGAAGTCGAATAAAAGGTACTGTGTGTAGAAATTCCCTGAAATACATATCACTAATCAATATTTTAAGAAATATTAAGTTAGTAAAGCAAGCTGAATAAATCAAAAAAAAAATCCTCAAACTCAGAAGAGTAAGAGGATTTTC
>NZ_JBFFKR010000048.1:0-17837 GCF_041555295.1 Ancylomarina sp.
ACCCGGCCACACTTAAGCATGAGGCAAATAAGAAAGATATTTAAAAAGCAGCCTTGATCTTTTTTGCTTCGTTTTTTGGATCAAGCCAAAAAATGAAGTCGGGTTTGGGCGAAGCGCCAATTTATTTAGGACGCTATTGATTTTTAATCATCTCTCTGATTTTAATCGCTTTTTCAAAGTGATCAAGTTTATGTGTAATGATCCACCATTCTGCGACTTCCATTAATAACTCCGGATTATCATTTTTATTAGCAAAGAAAGCATAAAACGAGAGTCCAACATTCTCTCCCTTTTTCTCAATCTTGTCGTTACAAATTTCAATAATCTTTTGACTAAGCGTTTTGTTCATTTTGATTGGTATAGAATTTCTTTTTTGCTCGTTGATAACGGTAAATAGTATGAGTAGTGGCAGGTTGCGTGGTACTATCCTGTCGAACCGCTATGCTGTTTGAGCGGGATGCAAACCTTAAAATTTACCACTTGCCCTGCCATTACTTATACAAAGTGTTACATGCTTTTATTTTTCTATTTCAACTGGAACTACATTCTGTGTCAGGGAATTATAAGGAAATAGCTCAGGCATATCACTATGAATGAATTCGTCCTTAAGATAACATTGTGCTACTCTATCATCAAACATTTTAGGGTTTAAAGGTTTTTTAGCATTTGGATTATGGTAAACTATTACTCCTTCGGACCATGTTTCTGGGCTATTTTCGTCCACTTGATAAGTTATCGAATGTGGAGTTGCTGCGTTAGGCGCATGATTATAATAATTACCACTTCTGATGAGAGTAAGTTCCTCACTCCCAAGTCCTGCCTGTTTACCCATTCTGTTGAATTTTGATAAAGTCCCGCATGATGAAAAAATAACTGCACTTACGTTTTCTGAATCAGGTAGAAAGAAGAATCCACTAGGTATTTTTGATCCATTTGGTTTCGTGTAGTCTCCAACTTTAACAGGCTTGATTATTAGTTCTCCTGACTCATCAAATGAATGTTCATACTTGTAACCATATAAATACTCAGATAAAGAATTTGAAGTCCATATCATAGACATAGTGTCATGAAAATCTGCAATAGCAATAACAAATGGTTTTTCTTTAACATGTTCCTTTTCCCAATACTTCTTCTTCATTTTATCAAATAAAGCACTTCCATAAAGCAAGGGTATTTCATTCTTAAGCTTATTTTCTATTTCTTTTTGACTTTTAGGCTCAGCAATATCTAAATCAGTTTTTCTACTAACAATAACTGCTTCTACTGCAATTTCTTTGTTAAGTTTTTCAATCATATAATCAGGAGCATTATAGTTCCGTTTGAATGAAAAAAACTGTTCTCTAAAAAAGCAAAATAAATATAATTCCCACACTCTAGAATCAAAACCATTAATTGATTGAAACTGGTCGATGAAATTCCCATCAATATCTTTATAGTGATATGATATCTCTTTTACGGTTTCTTTTGCAGACGATAAGGCAATGCTACTATCCAATAATTTAAAATTTGGATGTTTTTGCTTTTCATTGTCTAAATTCTGGAATAGGTCAAAAAACTTATGGCTATTATCATGGTGTACAATAGAATTACTGCTCATTTTGTCATCTATCCAAATACGAGCTTCCTTAATTGAAGAGATACTTACTTCAACAATTTCAGCACGGTACTGCTTTGACTCATCCCTAGATAAAATACAACAAGAATAATCATTATCAGTTAGGTCTAGACTTATTAAACCTAATAGTCCTCCATTTCCATTTGTATAGAATTCTAATTCGTCGGTAAAATATTGAACAAATGGTTCTCTGGTAAAAAGTAAGTAAATATCAAAGAGTTTCTTATTTATGGGCTGTGCTGTTTTCATTTAATTCTTATTATTTTGGTAAGTTGTTGTCTCGTATAATTGCATGTAACTTGTTTATAACAAGCATATATCTGTTCTTTCTAATATCCTTTAAGAAAAAGGTGTTGTAACACCACCAAAATAGGAGGGGTAGCAACACCTTAATATAATATTATCTAATTTATGAAATTATCCTTATTCTATGAGTCGCATTCGAGTACATACTGAGCTGTATCTCTACTTTTTTGTTCCAGTAGTATGCTGCGTCCCTCAGTCATCTGATTAATCGAATCGGTATCGTAATGACGAATGGTAATCAATTCCAAATTATCATTATATCTAATTTCGTAATTTTCCTTCAACGATTCTATCAGCTTGTCGATATTCTTATTGTTGTTGTCGACACAAAGAGAAAAGCTAATAGCCGAATTCTGAGTCAAGTTCACTTTTAATCGGTATTTGGCAATCAGTGAAAAAATAGGACCTAGGTTTTCTTCAATAACAAAGGAGTAATCCTTTGGACGAATCGATATCAATCTCTGATCTTTTTTCTGAATGAAAATCGGAATTTTAGCAGACTTTTCAATTGAAGCTTCACTTACAAGTGTTCCTTGATCAAAGAAGTTGATGAAAGAACGAACATACATGGGTATATTCTTTTCTCTAAGTGGCTGAATTGTTTTTGGGTGTATAACTTTTGCACCAAAAAAGGCTAATTCAATCGCCTCCTGATACGAAATACGTTTCAGTTGTTTTGCATCGGGTAACCATTTGGGGTCAGCATTCATCACCCCAGGAACATCTTTGAGAATAGAAACTTCACGAGCATCCAGAATATTAGCGAGAATAGCGGCTGTATAGTCTGAACCTTCGCGGCCTAGAGTTGTGGTTAGATTGGAACTGGTTCCTCCAATAAAACCTTGAGTAATATAAATAAAGGTATCGTGAAAATTGAAAGCAGTAGGGATTAATTGTCTTGAGAGTTCCCAATCAATTTTTGCCTCTCCAAAAGTATCATTAGTCTTTAAATATCTTCGGATATCAACCCATTGGTTTTTTACACCTTTCTGGCGAAGGTATTCAGATATAATTGTGGTCGATAAAAGTTCGCCATAGGCTACAATCTGATCGTATTCAAACTCATAATTTAGTGATGCAGGTTTTTGAAGATAGGCATTTAGTTCATTGAATAGAACATCAATTTTTTCAACAGAAAGGGTATTGTCTTTTGAGAATAGAGCTGTTATTATATCGAAATGATAGGCCTTTACCTCTTCAAATTGCTTTTGAACCAAATCATTTTTCTTGTGAAAAAAATTATCGACTATTTGTTCCAGAGCATTAGTGGTTTTCCCCATGGCAGAAACAACAATTAGGCTCTCATTCTTATATGATTGTACAATCTTAAAGAAATTTAGAACCCCTTCTGCTGAGTTTACCGAGGCTCCCCCGAATTTAAAAACATCCATGCTTATTCTTATTAAAATCTGAAAATAAAAAAAATCGATAATCATAAAAATTACCGATATATGAAAGTAGTAAATAAACTTTAGAGGGAAACTCTTCTTTTGTTTTTTTAACAAAAATCTTCGTTGCACACGTTTGAAATAAGCTTTAGGAGGTTCAATAAAATAAATTAACTTTATGGCACCAAACAAGATCATAACCAAAAGCCAAAAAAAATGACTGAACACAATAACGTTCAAACTCTGAATCAGTTCATTATTCAGCGTCAGGCTGAGTATCCGAACGCTTCAGGAGAACTATCACGTTTGCTACACCACCTTGGAATTGCATCTAAAATTGTAAACCGTGCCGTAAATAAAGCTGGTTTAGTGGATGTTTTAGGAGCCCATGGAGATCAAAATGTACAGGGTGAGGATCAACAGAAATTAGATGTTTTTGCAGATAACCATTTCATAAGTGCAATGAGAGCAAGTGGTGAATGTGCTGCAATTGCTTCTGAGGAAAATGAAGAAATTATCATCTTTGATGATGAAATGGGACGTAATGCCAAGTACGTTTTTTGTATGGATCCTCTTGATGGTTCATCAAATATTGACGTGAATGTTTCGATAGGTACAATCTTTTCCATCTACCTTCGTGTAAGTAAAAAAGGAGAATTGCCAACAAAAGAAGATTTCTTGCAAGAAGGAACCAAGCAGGTTGCTGCAGGTTATGTGATTTATGGATCATCGACTATGCTTGTTTATACAACTGGTAATGGTGTAAATGGATTTACACTCGATCCTTCAATTGGCGAGTTCTGTCTTTCGCATCCTAATATTAAGACACCTAAGAATGGAAACATCTATTCCATTAACGAAGGAAATTATATTAATCTTCCTGCAGGTGTAAAAAAGTACATTAAGTACTGTCAGGAAGATGATACAAAGACGCATCGTCCTTATACATCTCGATATATTGGATCGTTAGTAGCCGATTTTCATAGAAACTTATTAAAAGGCGGGATCTTTATTTACCCTAATACCAGCAAAAATTGTAACGGAAAGTTGCGTTTGCTTTATGAATGTAATCCTATTGCATTCATTGCTGAACAGGCTGGTGGTAAAGCCACAGATGGGACTGGTCGTATTTTAAAGATCAAACCTGAGTCTATTCATCAGCGTGTTCCTTTTTACACAGGATCTCTTAATATGGTGAAGAAGGCTGAAGATTTTTTAGACTTTTTTAATAATATCTAATACTTTTTAGATTGAAAAAATAGAGAAAGCAGAGCAAATTTATTGCTCTGCTTTTTTTGTCTGGTAGACCTGCTTGTTCTATAAATTTGATACAATTATCTATTCCCAAACAATTTCCTTAAATTTGTGAGCATTACAAAAAAGGAGAGACATTGGAATTAAATCAGATTGTTAACTTATTTAATGAGCATCCCGCTCGTTATACTATACAGAAATTTTTAGAACAGGAATCTCAAAGTAAGCTTCATATAAAGGGCTTGCAAGGTTCATCTTTGGCAGTTTTAGCCGCTTCATTACCTAACGAGAATAGAACTCAAGTCTTTGTCCTGAATGATAAAGAAGAGGCGGCCTATTTCTATAATGATCTGTGTACTCTGATTGATGATAAACAAGTCTTATATTTTCCATCATCTTTTAAGCGATCGGCTCAATACGAGACGACTGATAATTCGAATGTAATTCTTCGTGCTGAGGTTTTAAATCGTCTGCTTTCTAATCTGAATCCAAGTTATATAGTTACTTTCCCTGAGGCTATCGCCGAAAAGGTGATTAGTCCAGCTCAGTTGGAGGAAAATACACTGAAGATTTCAGTTGGAGAGAGATTGTCTCCTGAGTTTATTGAAGAGGTTTTGGTTGATTACAAATTTGAGAGAGCTGACTTTGTCGTTGGACCAGGACAATATTCTATCCGTGGTTCTATTATCGATATTTTCTCTTTTTCGGATGAATACCCATATCGTATTGATTTTTTTGGAGAGGAAGTGGATTCAATTCGCTTGTTCGATGTAGAGAATCAGTTATCAAAAGAGAAGAAAACTACGGTTGATATCATTCCTAATATTCAAGAGAATTTGAATGACGAGGCTCGAATTTCTTTCTTCAAATTCTTACCTAAGAGTTCTATTTGTTGGATTAAGAATGTTGCTTTTATTGCAGACAGAATCAATTCGATCTTTGCAAAGACAATTGAGAAGAAAGCTTATATTGAGTTTGGCGAGGATAGAATTGCCGCTCAAGATTATTTAATTCAGGGGCCTGATTTCATCGATCAGGTTAATGCTTTTACAGGTTTGGAATTTGGACAGAAATTTTATTTTCCGGCCGAAAATATGATTCAATTCAACCAAAGTCCACAGCCCGCTTTCAATAAGAATTTTGATTTGCTAGGTCAGGAATTATTAAATAATAATGCCAAAGCTTTTGAGAATTACATCTTTTCTGATAATCCTAAGCAGATAGAACGTATTCATAGTATTTTTGAGGATAAAGGTATTCAAGTCATTTTTACTGATTTGAATCGAACTTTGCATCAGGGTTTTTCGGATTCTGATCTTAGGATAGCTTGCTATACCGATCATCAAATTTTTGACAGACATCATAAGTTCAAATTAAAAAATGCAACGGTTCATAAAGCCAAAGAAACCGTTACCTTAAAAGAAATCAATCGACTTCATCCAGGCGATTTTATTGTGCACTCCGATCATGGTATTGGCCGTTTTGGGGGTTTGCAGCGTATGGAAACAAATGGGAAATCACAGGAAGTGATTCGTTTAGTGTATAAGGATGATGATATTCTTTTTGTGAGTCTTCAATCTCTTCATAAAATATCAAAGTATAAAGGTAAAGATGGTAGTACCCCCAAAATATATAAACTAGGTACAGGTGCTTGGCAAAAGCTCAAAGATAAAACTAAGACCAAGATTAAGGATATTGCCAAGGATTTAATTCTTCTTTATTCGAAGCGTAAAGCAGAGACTGGTTTTCAATTCAGTCCTGATAGTTATATGCAGCATGAACTTGAGGCTTCTTTTATATATGAGGATACGCCTGATCAGGTTAAGGCAACAAAATCGGTTAAAGAAGGTATGGAATCGCCATTCCCTATGGATAGATTGGTTTGTGGCGATGTTGGTTTTGGGAAAACGGAGATTGCTATACGTGCCGCATTCAAAGCTGTTGCTGATAATAAGCAGGTTGCTATTCTTGTGCCAACAACCATTCTGGCATTTCAACACTTTAAAACTTTTAGCGATCGATTGAAGGATTTTCCTTGTCGAATTGATTATATCTCTCGAATGAGAAGACCTAAGGATCAGAAAGAGATTCTTAAGGATTTAAAGGCAGGTAAAATTGATATTTTAATTGGAACGCATCGAATTATTGGTAAGGATATCCAGTTTAAGGATATGGGCTTATTGATAGTTGATGAGGAGCAGAAGTTTGGGGTTTCAGTAAAGGAGAAGTTGAAACAAATGAAAGTTAATGTGGATACTTTAACATTAACGGCAACACCTATTCCACGTACGCTTCAGTTTTCGCTGATGGGGGCTCGTGACTTATCTATTATTAATACGCCTCCACCAAACCGCTACCCTATTGCCACTGAAATTCATAATTTTAACGAAGATATCATTCGAGAAGCCATTACTTACGAGGTTGAGCGAAATGGTCAAGTCTTTTTTATTCATAATAGGGTTCAGAATATTCATGAGGTGGAAGCCATGTTGCATCGCGTGGTTCCTGGTATTTCAACCATTGTGGCTCATGGGCAGATGGATGGTCCGAAATTGGAAAAGATTATGCTTGAGTTTATTCGAGGTGATTACGATGTATTAATCGCGACGACAATTATTGAATCGGGTCTTGATATTCCAAATGCGAATACCATTATAATTAATAATGGACAGAATTTTGGATTGAGTGAATTGCATCAGTTACGTGGTCGTGTTGGTCGATCAAATAAAAAAGCGTTTTGTTATTTACTGACTCCACCAATGGGGTCGATGACTCAAGAGGCACGCCAACGTTTGAGTGCTATTGAGAGTTTTTCTGAGCTGGGAAGTGGTTTTAATATCGCTATGCAAGATTTGGATATTCGTGGAGCTGGTAATCTTTTGGGTGGAGAACAAAGTGGTTTTATCTCTGATATTGGTTACGAAACTTATCAGCGAATTCTTAATGAGGCTATCCTTGAACTTAAGGAAACGGAGTTTAAAGATGTATTTGAAGAAGAAAAAGCTCAAGAAGTCGGTGAAATAAAACGTTTTATTGCAGATTGTCAGATTGATACTGATTTGGAAGTTTTATTCCCCGAGTCTTATATAGAAAGCATATCTGAGCGTATTCGTTTGTATCGCGAGTTGGATAATATTCAAAGCGAAGAAGAAATTGAAACTTTTGCAATTCAACTAAAAGATAGATTTGGTGAAATACCCGAAGCATCTATTGAGTTGCTTAATGTTGTTCGATTAAGATGGTTTGCTCTGGATTTAGGTATTGAGAAGTTGATTCTTAAATCGAAGAAAATGGTGCTATATTTCGTGAACGACCATCAGTCAGCCTATTATCAGTCTCCACAGTTTTCAAAAGTACTTGCTTTTGTGCAATCACAAGCTTTGCCTTGTAAAATGAAGGAAGCGAAACATAGATTGAGTTTGAGTTTTGAGAACGTAAAAAGCATTAAACATGCAACGGAGGTTTTGTCCACATTTTCAGAACCAGTAACTTTGTAAGAAGATATGAATTTAATTATCGACATAGGAAACACGCAAACGAAATATGCACTCTTTCATAATGAAGAGATGCTTGAATTTTGTGTGTCTCAAGTTCCGGATATCACTTTGGTTGAAGAATGGCAAAATAAATATACAAGATTGAGTGCGGCTATTGTATCCTCAGTTCAGGGGAAACCTGATGACCTTCTTGATGTTTTGAGATCCAAATTTTCTAGATTGATTTTTTTCGACCGGAATACACCAACCCCTTTGGAAAATCTTTATGAGTCAAAAGAAACGTTAGGGTATGATCGCTTAGCTGCTTGTGTGGGGGCTAATGCAATATGTCCTAATGTGAATCTCTTAGTAATTGATGCAGGTACAGCAATTACTTTCGATTTTGTTAGTGCTGAAAATCAATATTTAGGAGGAACAATCTCACCAGGTTTGAGTATGAGATTTAAGGCCTTGAATACATTTACAAAGAAATTACCCTTGCTTGAAAAATCTGACTCATTTGATTTAATAGGGAAGAATACAACACAAGCGATTACCTCGGGAGTTCAGAATAGTATGCTTTTTGAAATAGATACTTATATCAATCAGCTAAAAGAAAGATGCCCCGATGCCAGAATATTTCTAACAGGAGGCGATTCGGATTTTATATATTCGAAATTGAAAAATAAGGTGTCTTTGAATAATGGCCTTTTATTGAGTGGGTTAAATTCTATTCTTAATTATAATAAGTCCTAATATCGAGATTATTCCATAAGGTTTTGCAGCTTGTTAATTTATTTATAGTTTTGCACTTGTCAGAATTTTGAGATCTCTAGGCTTTCAGTTGTATTATCTTCTGTTAAGCTTTTTTAACTTATAGATATTGAAAATGGTATAAGCTTTGCCATGAGATTAATTATATTTAAAAAAACATTAAGGTATTTCGTTGACACAATAACTAACTAGATTATAAAATATAGTATCATGAAAACTAGACTTACAATCCTAACAGCTCTCTTATTACTTTCGACGATGTTCGGGGTAAACGCTCAGACCAAAGAGTCAAAGTATGGTGTGGATAGTGCAAAAACAATTTTGAGTGCCTCTCTTTATGGTGAGATGGTAAAACAAAAGAATTATAAAGAAGCTCTTCCAGGTTGGAGATATGTCTTTAATAATGCACCTAAATTTCAAAGATCTACATACACAAATGGTGTGAAAATCATGCGTGGTATGTACTATGCGACTAAGGATAAAAAATATGTTGATACTTTGATGATGGTTTACGATCAGAGAATTAAATATTTTGGAACTCACAAAACATATAATGAAGGTTGGATTCTAGGACGTAAAGGTGGCGACCTATTTAATTTCATGAAAAAAGATATGTCTAAAGTAAAAGAGGCTTATAATATCATGAAGAAGTCTATTGCTATGCGAGGTATAGATGCTGAAGCTGCAGTTGTTAATAAAACAATGGAAGCTGGTAAGCTTTTAGTTATGGCTGGAGAGTTGGCTCCTGAATTAGTAATCGACGATTACTTAGCATTTATGGATCTTTTGAAAGCTCAAATGGAGAAGTATCCTAAGAAAGCATCAAATATTAAGGGTGCAATTGTAAATGTAGAGAATGATTTCTTTGCTGCTGGTGTAGCTGACTGTGAAACTTTAAGTAGTATTTTCACTCCTAAGTTCGAAGCTAATCCTAAGGATATGGTTTTGATCAACAAGATTATGAAGATGTTGAACCGTCAGGAATGTGAAGATGGTGCTTTGTATGCAAAAGTAGCTGAGCAAAAATACAAGCTTGAGCCTAGTGCTGATGCCGCTCACAACTTAGCTAAAATGTTTATTAAGAAAAAGCAATTCTCTAAGAGTAAGGAATATATTGTGAAATCTATTAGTTTAGAAGAGGATGCTGAAGTAAAAGCTGATCTTCATTTCAAATTAGGAAGTATCCTAATTATGGAGCACGATCTTGTTGGTTCTAAAAAGAATGCTTTAGCTGCTATTCAGAATAAGCCAAATTGGGGACAGCCTTACCTATTGATTGGTAAATGTTATGCTGCAGGAAGTAAAGATTTCCCTGGAAAAGCACATGAGAAGCAAGCTTTATATTGGGTAGCCGTTGATAAGTTTATGAAAGCTAAAAGCGTAGATCCTGAATGTTCTAATGAAGCTAATAAGTTGATTCAGACTTATTCTAAGTATTTCCCAGCTAAAGAAGAAGCATTTATGCAAGGTCTTAAAGAAGGTGAAACTTACAAAGTAGGTGGTTGGGTTAATGAAACAACTAAAATTAGACTAAACGATTAATCAATTGAAACGAGTCATGTATTAAGTTTCAGTAATATGAAGTCTAATTATAATGGCGACTTCCATGTGGCAAAAGACATGAAATTATAGACACATGAAAAAAACGATTAAAATAGATCTTATATATAAAAGCATTGTTGCCCTAATGGGGGCGACAATGCTTTTGTCTTGTGAAAACAATATCAAAGAAGTTGAAAGCATAACGGTTGAAGAAATTCGACCAGAAGTTTATGGTGAAAATGTCGAATTCATCTTTACAGATTCAACTCGAATTCAGTATAAGGCATATGCTATTGAATTTTTGGAGATCAAAACCGAAGAAGAAGTTTATAAAGAATTTCCTAAAGGAGGTAATGTCATTTCCTATAACGAAGATGGTTCTCAAGCTTGGAATATAAAAGCTAATTATGCGAAATTTATAGATGAAGAACAGCTTTGGGAACTTCGTAACGATGTTGTTGCTGTTAGCGATGATGGCAAAACCATAAATACTGAACTCCTGTATTGGGATCAGAAAAATCAAAAAATTTATTCTGACCAATATGTTCGAATCACGAAGAAAGATGGTCAAATGATAGAGGGAGATAGTTTTACTTCAGATGACAAATTAAATAAAATATTATTGAGTCGAGTTAGTGGCGAAGTTTTTCTCGAAGACAGTAATTAAAAAAAATAGAAGCCTCAGTTGAGCTTTATAAAATTACTTACAGATAAGATGTAAGTAATTTTTTTTTGTTCAGAGGTTTTTATTTTAGATCAAAATCTCCATCTTTAAATGTACTTTCGCAGGGTCGATAAACGAGTACCTTAAAAGCTTAAATAAAAAGATGAAAAAGAAATTACCTTTCCTTTTAGAAATTATCTGGTTACTGGTTGCTATTTTTAGTATCCTGTTTGCTATTGTAAGAACTTACAATTTTGGTTTTAAAGAAAATATCATGTTGTATGTTGTTGCAATGCTTGCATGTTTAATGTATGGGTCTCGTCGATATCTACGAAAAACGAGAGAAGGCATAAATCAAGATAGAAAATAATGAACAACCTCCTTATTATTCTAGCCATGTTGGCTCTTTCTGCATTTTTCTCAGGTATGGAAATTGCTTTTGTTGCTGCCAATAAGTTGAGAATGGAACTTGATAGGAGTAAGAATACGGTGACCTCTAGAATCATCAATATTTTTACGAGTAATCCGAGTCATTATATTTCTACTATGCTGGTTGGGAATAATATTGCCTTGGTTGTTTATGGTATCATGATGGCAAAGATTCTTGAACCAACAATAGCCCTGTGGGTCGAATCAGAGTTGCTAATTATGACGATTCAGACTCTCTTCTCAACGCTTTTGATTCTTTTTACTGCTGAGTTTTTACCGAAAACACTTTTCAGATTGAACCCTAACTTCTCTCTGAATTTTTTTGCTGTGCCAGTTATGTTTTTTTATATCATTTTTTATCCAATTACAGTGGTGACAATGATGTTTTCTAAGAGTATAATTAGTCGAATTTTAAATACTGATATTACCGAAGAGGTGGAATCTCGTGCTTTTGGTAAAGTTGATTTAGATCATTTGATTCAGGAGGGGCAGGATAGACAGGCAGTAATGGAAGATGAGGAACACAATATGAAACTGTTCAGAAATGCATTGGATTTCTCTAATGTGAAATTGCGCGAATGTTTCGTACCTCGAACTGAAATTGAAGCGATGGAGATCGGTGGCGAAATTCAAGAATTGACACAGCGATTTATTGAAACAGGATATTCTCGTATCATGATTTATAAAGAATCTATCGATAATATCATTGGCTATGTGCATTCGTCAGTACTTTTTAGAAATCCACAGAGTATAAAAGCAGCATTAAGTCGTGTTTTAATTGTGCCAGAAACTATGGCTGCTCATAAATTATTGAATCTATTTACCCGTGAACAAAAAAGTGTGGCTATTGTTGTTGATGAATTTGGAGGGACAGCGGGTATGGTGACTATTGAGGATATTATGGAGGAGATATTTGGTGAAATTGAAGATGAGCACGACAATATTGATCTGGTTGAAGAACAGTTGAGTGAAACTGAATTTATTTTTTCTGGAAGAATTGAGATTGATTATCTGAATGATAAGTATAAACTAGATCTTCCCGAGTCAGATGATTTTGAAACTTTGAATGGTTTAATCATTTTTAATCATGAAAGCATCCCAAGTGTTAATGAAATTATCAGAATTGAAGATTTTAAAATTCAAATCATTGAAGTTTCTAATACACGTATCGATAAAGTAAAACTTACCCTTATTTCATGAGGCACCAATTTTTTTTAGATCTAAATTTGGTTTTGATCCATTAAAATGATGCTATTTACAGATAGTCTCTTGTCATAATATCTCCTCTAAGTTTGAATTTTCTTATTCATTATTAGAATAACACCCTTCAGATTTATCGTCTTATTTACTAATAGTTAATTGGTTCGATATTTATCGATAAAAAGCCTAAAAGCTCTTAGAGTAAAAGCCTTGTTCTTATTCATTTTTTTGTATATTCGTAGCCTATTTTAAGAATAATTAAATCCTTTTAGATGGCAACATTACAGAAAATAAGAAACCGCGGAGTTTTTATCGGAATTATCATTGGTGGAGCCTTGTTGGCATTTATAGCCGGTGATGCCTTAAAATCGGGTGGTTCTCTTTTGACAAACTCACGAAATGAGATGGCGGAAATTGCAGGGGAATCTGTGAATATTCGTGATTTCCAAAACAGATTCAACCACAATCTTGAGGTGACCAAATTAATGAGTGGGCAAAACTCAATTCCCTCAGACCAGATGGATAAGATTAGAGAGCAAGTTTGGCAACAAATGGTTCAAGAGATCGTAATGAATCGTGAGTACGATGAGTTAGGGATTAGCTTAACTTCTCAGGAATTATGGGATATGGTTAGTGGTAATAATATTGACCCAACTATCCGTCAGTTGTTTACAGGTGAGGATGGACAATTTGACAAAAACAATGTGGTTAGAACGCTTAAGCAATTGATTTCTGCTCCTGATGGAACACCTCAAAAAGCTTACTGGTTGAATATCGAAGAGCAGCTTATTGCACAGAGAACATTGGCTAAGTACAATGCTTTGATCGCAAAAGGTCTTTATATTCCTTCTGCTTATGCAAAAAACATGGCAGGTAACGGTTCTAAGAAAGTAAGCTTCGACTATGTAGTGAAAAGTTATAATTCTATTTCTGATTCAACGGTTAACGTAACTGCTGAAGAGATTAAGGCTTATTATAACGAAAACAAAGAGCTTTTCAAGCAAGACGAGTCAAGAAAGATTGAATACGTTCCTTTCAATATTGAACCATCAACTGATGATTTCAAATATACTGAGAAATGGATTGCTGATATGAAAGCAGATTTTACTGCTGAAGAAAACGTAGCTCAATTCCTAGAGTTAAACTCTGATTCAAAACTTAATACTTATTACTTTGCAAAGGATGAGAATTCAAACAAAGAGCTTGATTCTTTCATGTTTGCAGGTAGTAAAGGTGATGTTTTCGGACCTTACGATGAAAAAGATGCATATAAATTAGCAAAGATTTCTGACATTAAAATGATGGCAGACTCTGTGAAAGCTCGTCATATTTTAATTCGTCCAGTTAATGGTGATTTCAAAGCTGCTGAAGCTAAAGCTGACAGTTTGAAGCAATTATTAAATAAGGGTGTTAAATTTGCTGAATTGGCTAAGACGAATTCTGATGATCAAGGTTCTGCTGTAAATGGTGGTGATCTTGGTTGGTTTACTCAAGGACGTATGGTTCCTGAGTTTAATAATGCAGCTTTCTCTTCAAAGAGAAATGAAATTAAGATTGTAACAACTCAGTTTGGTGCTCACCTTATTCAGGTTGTAGACTTGAGTAAGGCAGTTAAGAAGGTTCAGGTTGCTGTTCTTGATCGTAAGGTTGAAGCTAGCCAGAAAACATTCCAGGCAGCTTATGCAGCGGCTCGTAAATTTGCTGGTGAGAATCAAGATAGAGATGCTTTCTTCAAAGCTATTTCAGAGCAAAACTTAACTCGTCGTGTTGCTAATCTTAAAAAAGATACAAAATTGATTCCTGGTCTTGAAAGCTCAAGAGAGTTAGTTCGTGTAGCTTACAATACTGATAATACAGAATCTGTTCTTTTGAACAATGATAATTCTGCAGTATTCGAGTTTGGTGAAAAATTTGTAGTTGCTATCCTTTCAGATATCAAAGAAGAAGGATTTGCTTCTATAAAAGATGTTCAAGCAACTATCCAAAGAGAAGTTAGAAAGAATAAGAAAGCTGATATGATGATCGCTTCTATGGCTAAGAATTCTAAAAGCGCTCAGTCTTTGTTATCTGTCGCTCAAAAAGAAAGTTTAGAAGTGAAGAATGCTGCTGATGTTTCATTCCAGTCATTCCAGATTCCTGGTGCGGGTATCGAGCCAAATGTAATTGCTTATGCAAGTAATACTGAAAAAGGCAAAATTTCGGCTCCTATTAAAGGTAATCAAGGTGTTTATATGATTCTTGTAAATGATGTGAAAGAAGATGCACTTACTGAAGATGCTATTGACGTATTCAAGTCACGTATGAACCAAAACTACCAGTATCGCACAAGCTATCAGTCAATGCAAGTTCTTAGAGAAAATGCAAATATTGATGATAAGCGTTACAAATTCTATTAGTAGATAAAGATGTTATTGGGGTTTAACCCTTTATGTCTAGATGATATAAGAGCGAGATGGGAAACTATCTCGCTTTCTTTGTCTATTAGAATTTGTTATTTAGGGCATAATATTCGAGAATAATAATTCGGTTAGATTTGTTACTTTTGCCTTAATTTAGAGCTTGTGCTTAAGCTAATTGTTTTCATCATCATTCTAATTAATAAGATTACCTACCTATGCATTTACAAGCGTATTTAAGTAATGTAAACGATTATTTTTCTCCTGAGGTGATAGGTGAAGTAAATGATGTGTACGTAAAAGTGGCCAAAATTAAAGGTGATAAGGTGCCCTGGCATCTTCATACCAATGAAGATGAGCTTTTTTATATCATCTCAGGAACACTCTTGATGGAAATTGAAGGTGAAGCTGGTTTTGATATGAATGCAGGTGATATCCATATTGTTAAAAGAGGTATCAATCACCGTGTTTCTTCAACAGGTGAATGTCAGATAATGCTGATTGAGAATAAAGCGACAGCACATACTGGAGATGTTGTGTCAGAGATTACAAAACCAATTGATCAGCAGCTAAAATCGGAGTAAGCTAAAGAAAGGATGCTTTTTCAGTTAGAGATAGCATATTAGAATAATATAATTAATTAGACAATTAGAATATGAGTGTTTTAAAGGAATTACAAGCAAGAAGTGGGTCGGTTTGCGAACTATGTGCTGCTACAGATAATTTAAATGTATACGAAGTGCCACCAGTAGCAAAAGAGGGAAGTGACAAGTGCTTATTGCTTTGTTCAACTTGCTCTGAGCAATTAGAGAATCCAGATAAAGTAGATACTAACCACTGGAGATGTTTGAATGATAGCATGTGGAGTGAAGTCTCAGCTGTGCAGGTAATGGCATGGCGTATGTTGAATAGATTAAAAGCCGAAGGATGGCCACAGGATTTATTGGATATGCTATATTTAGATGAAGACACTATGACTTGGGCTCAGGCTACTGGAGAAGGTGAGGATGATGAAGATAAAGTTATACACAAGGATAGTAATGGCGTTGTTCTTCAATCAGGTGATTCAGTTGTTTTGATTAAAGATTTAAACGTAAAAGGTGGTGGGTTCACGGCTAAACGTGGCACACATGTTCGAAATATTTCATTGGATTACGAAAATGCTGAGCATATCGAAGGTCGAGTAAGCGATCAGATGATTGTAATTTTGACTCAATATGTGAAGAAGGCTTAAGTTTAATTGAACTTAAATATATTTGAAGCGAGATGGGAAACTGTTTCGCTTTTTTTTTAAGAATGTTGATGTGGGAACATCTAAGTTCAGTATTGGGAATTTTTATTTAGTAGATTTGACTCAAGAAGGATTTCTATGCTTTATTAGTTTTTTAATTTAGGAATAATGATTATTTTACTTTTCAGTGTGTTTTAAAATTACAGAGTGTGTCAATCTTTTGATTCATTCTAGTTAATTAGAAATGAATAGTTAAATCAACGGATAGATGAATAAAGTTATTTTTATATTTATTATAAATCTGATAGGGTTTCAGCTTTTTGCGCAAAATGCCACTATTGATACTATCGCGAAAGAAGATGCTCGTATTCCTGCTGCAATGAAATATGGAAATTTGATTATTCAAACCATTCCTTCAACTGTGATGGTTGAAATTCCAAAGTTGGGAGTAAATGAAGAGAAAAATCAAGATTCATTGATTCTGGAGGAGATTTATACTGGTCTGTACGATCTTTCTTTCAGGTTTAAAAATGAAACATTTACATGTTTTGTTGAAGTTTTAGATGAAAAAACTGTCCATATATTAGTTGATGTGAAAGAGAAGAGCTTTGAGACTAACATAATTGTTTACAATTCTCAATTGTCAGATGTTATACCTGTTGATATAAATCAGGTTTATGTTATGGTAGAGGAGATGCCTGAATTTCCAGGTGGAATTCTAGAACTTCGAAGATGGATCAAATCAAATGTAAAGTATCCTGAGAGTTCTCGGAAGAAAGGGATAACAGGAAGAGTATATATTGGCTTTGTAATAAATAGAGAAGGAAAAGTAGAAGATGGTAAAGTTTTAGGATCCATAGATCCTGCTCTTGATCGGGAAGCTCTTAGGGTGGTTAATAATATGCCTGATTGGAAGCCTGGAAAGCAGAGGGGGGAGTCTGTGAAGGTGTCTTACACATTTCCTATCAATTTTTTTCTTCATAAGTAGTATCATAGGCAGTTCCCCACCAAGCAGAGGTCGTAGTTCCTTCAATAGCTGTTTCAACTAGTTTGTCAAGTTCTATAGTCTTATAGACCCTAGGTCTTTTATAGACTATATCCAATTGTAGCGCAATAAATCTACTTACAAATGAAAAATAATCACAAGGATGTCAGATTTAATTGCTTCTATTAGTAAATCAGACATGTTACTTGCTGAAATGTTGTTTTTAGAACTTGAATGCCTAGTTTTTAGATAAACAAGGCTTCTTCTAAGGTGTAACAGGCTGTCAATTCTCTTTCTTAGATTTTGATAAGTGCATGCTATAATCTAAACGTTGTAAAAATTATTTTTAACTAGTGAAATTCTGATATAAATTATAGTTCTAGATTTTTTAATGCAGATTATTAGCTAGTTAAGATTTGATTGTGAAAAACTTTAAAAAACCATTAGGAAAGTTGGTAATATAAAGTCTATATTTGCACTCGCTTTAAGAGATAGGCGTAGATCTTTGAACCGTTTGTAATGCTTGTAAACATTGGGTTATCCCGATAAAAAACAATTAAAAAATAAACGAAAAAAG
>NZ_JBFFKR010000049.1:0-17524 GCF_041555295.1 Ancylomarina sp.
ACTTCTATCTCATTATAAAACCAACGAATGTCACCAGTCTCTTCAGGCACTGTGTACGACAGATGAACTGAAGGTCCGCGTCGTCCCCAGTAAAAATCTTCTTTTACAAAATCGGTACCAGTTGATGTTGCTTCTCCACCAATAACAAGCTGAGAAACCTCTGCAAAATATTGATCCGTTTTTGAAACACCTTGCATATCAACCTGAATATAGCCTTCCTCAGTAATATCAAAAGAACCGACTGTAATCAGCTCAAATTCGTGATTATCTATTGTAATTTCTTTGGAAACCTCTCCTATTGAAATTCGTATTACAGAACTACCTTTTGGCGATTTAGCTTTTAAACCGAGACTCAATTGTCCTTTAGAATTTAACCGGACAAAAGTTCGAATTAGAGATGATTGTTTCGACCAGTTTTTTAAGCCTTGATCAGTGATCATACTTTCGTTTAAAGTCACATCGTTAACAAGCCAAGCATTTCCTCTAAGAGGTACTTCTACGATTGAATCTTCAATTATTTTAAACTCTTCTTTCTTCGTTTTTTTTTCAAACGAACAGGCTGATAATACACAAATCATTATGAAAGAAGCCAATATAGAATATCTATTTATTTTCATTTATCTTATTTTTATAATCCCAAAAATGATAAATATCTCTAACAAAAAAGTGGACATATTAAGCTAGAAGGTCGAATTTTTCACAAGCAACTAAATATAGAGTGCATACCTCATTGAAACCCTAATATATTTCATCAAATACGGGGAAGAGTCCTTACATCAACTAACTACTTAAGGAATAATTTATCCAAGAGATTAAAGGTTAATACCAACCGACCCAAACATCAAAATTATTTTATCTTTTTAATAGTCAATAATATCTTAATAACTGCGCCTATAAAGCAGACGTCAAAATCAAACATAAAAAAAAGCCATCTCAAATTAAAATTTGGGACGGCCTCCTAATACAATTTCACACTTACTCTACAATAAAGGTTCCAATTTCTGCCATGGCGGCATTATTGGTTCCATCATGAGCTACTTTAGCGATGAATTTAAAATATCGAAACGTTTCTGCTGTTCCCAGTTCAATATTTTGCTGATTCGTCGCCTTTTCCAGTACAAAATCACCTAGGCTCTGCCAAGTTGCATTGTCATCGCTTATTTGGATTTCCAAATTCTGAACAGTTCTGGATAGATTTTGTCTTTGAGTAAAACTAAAACCATTTACTGTATTGGCTTGTCCCATATCAACTATAATATGATGAGGTGCTGTAGCTGTGCAACCCGACCAGCATGAATGCCAGTAAGTGTCTACATCTCCATCAAGCACATCGGCAGCCCGACCTGTATCTCCTTCACCATCTTTATCTTCCTGGGTGCTATAATCTACTATTGTCCATCCTGTTCTGTCCATTAACGTTTGTATTGATGGTGTTGAAATGGAAGGGACTTCTAATTTCGTAAAGTCAATATTTGGTGCTGTCCCATTAGCCGTTCTTGTGAAAGATGTGTTGGGTGTTTCATTATCACTAAAAAAGCCACAATTTCTCAGATAAAAATTATCTCCGTTTAAACCTCCATCATAATCGATTCTAGCTCCGGCCCCACCAGTAGCATCTGTTGTGAATTTAGCAGTTGTCATTTCATCCCAAGTTCCTTGAGTATCATAAACCCATTGATTCGAATAATCTGCTGTTCTTGTTTCATCGCCCGTTGTGGTGTTGAAATTCTCTAAAAACGAATACAAACCTGTTAAATGAGAACTATTAGGAAATGGTCTTCTAAAACTGGCTATCAACTTCCAGTCTCCAACTTCAGGAGCATAGAAATAAGCGGTATAATCAGTAGAATTAGAAGAATTGGATTCTCCTTTCAATAAAAATTTATAGGTCGTTCCCGGTTTCCAATCATAAACCAAATAACTTTGTGCTCCCGAGCCTTCACCACCAAACTCACCTACGGTTACGCCTGATCCATATCCCAGCGGTTCTACAGTATACTCTGCAGGAACCTGATTAGGGTCTTGGGTATCAAATGCGCTCCAAACAGAAAATAACACACGTCTTTCGGTCGCAGAATTGACTTGCATTCCAAAATAGCCACCTGAAAAACCATTAGCCATGAAATAAGATCCATTAGGGTCACCTCCAACAGGAACAGTGACTTCGTTATAAAACCAGGTAATATTTTTATTGGCCGGTACCTGATAACCTAAATGCACCGAAGGACCTCTTCGTCCCCAGTAGAACCATTCTGTATTAATATAACTTATGTTAGAATTCCAGGACGAATCCCCTAATAGGATATCAGATATATCACCAAAAGCACTTCCACCATTACTCACGCCTTCCAGTTCAATAAATTGGTAGCCTGTTTGATTAATATTAAAGGTTCCTACATTATAGTCTTTATAGGTATTTCCTTTATCAAAAGTAAGCTCTTGTGTTTCATCTCCGAGCGTTATTTTAAGTGTGCTGGATACGTCTAATTTGGCACGAATACCCACTTGAATCGTTCCAGTTGTTTTTGCATAAAAATAGGTGCGAATTTTGTCACTTGAATTCGTCCAATTTTTAATACCTCCTGTTACAACTAAATTTGCGGTAGCAGCGGGATTCGCAACGACCCAACTGTTCCCTTCACATGGGACAGATATTGACAAATCGTAAGTTACTGGTTTGCCTTTTTTCAAACTTCCATCTTCAGCTAAAGTTTCCTCCTTGTCGCAAGAATAGAAAAATAACAAAACCGATAGAAATGTTAATAAACCTAATTTGGTAATTTTCATGACGAAAAATCTTTAATTAACAATTGATTGTTTTTATGCTTAGTTTTTATCAGATTTTATAATAACTATTTATTATATTTTCCAAAATCCTAAATGAATAACCTCAGGGCAAGCCCTGAGGTATCAAAAGGAGTTTACTAGGTTAGTAAATTAGTTTTTGATCCAAGGATCGGGGTATTTAACCACATTTTTTACTGAATTAAGGATTTTGCTCCAAATTTGGCTGTGCTAAAATCTGAGCTTCCGGAATATAGTCCACAACACGCGGGCTTGTTGCAGGAACAGTTAATAAAGGATTAGCTCCTCTATCATGTGTTCCTGGATATCTTCGATCCAAAGTTAAGCCATTTCTGAAAATATCGTAACGACGATGAGCCTCGAAAGCAAGTTCCAAACGACGTTCCTCAAGTACAAGGTCTAAAATGGTTCTGCCGGCAGGAACTGCTGAATAAGCAGCAATATCTGCACGTTCTCTGATAAGGTTAATATCTTCTAATGCGCCTGATGTGTTACCGGTTTTAGCACTAGCTTCGGCACGGTTCAAATACATCTCTGCCAGACGCGAAATAACCGGTGAAAATAGTTGTGGTTGTCCTTCCTGGTTCGAACATTTTATCACGAAATATTTAGGATACCCCTGTCTTACCGGCATTTTCTTTGTCAATTTCACATAGGTTTTTCCGCTGATATTCTCACCTTCAGTGATAAAATACACTGTGTTGCCATTTACAAGTTCAGTTGAAACCGTTTTTGTACCATTGTAATCATATTCCCAATTGCCACCATTATTAGTAGCAGCATACATTTGGAACATTTTTGAACCCGCCGGAGATGATTTGTCGTAAGAATATGTGATCTGATAATCGTCACCATCTACAAACTGAGGATCAATGAATTTATGTCTTCTATCCGAAGGATTTTGATCAAGTAAATCTCTGTATGACTCAGAGGCATACATTTCACCCCAGCCTACACCATCAATTGTAGCGTACATTCCACCAAAAGCATACCAACCGTAGTCATCTTCGTCTTTTAATGCTCTACATGCAAATATAATTTCCGAATTTTCCTCAGGCACCATAGTTGGGAAAGTTTCATAAGCAGAACCTTCCAATAATGCGAAGTTATTTGATTCAATAACCTTGGTAGCATACTCCGCTGCTTTTGCATTATCTTCCATATATAAATAAACTCTGGACAATAAGGCATTGGCAGCCTGTTCAGATGCATATATGTTATATTCTGAATCATTCCTTTTAAATTCACTCATTAATTCAGATGCTTTTAACAAATCACTTAAGATCAAGCCATAAACCTCCTTAACAGTAGCACGAGGAGGTAAATTATCGGCATCAGGTTCAGCATCTAAAATAATTGGAACACCCAGGTTCGAACTTGGGTTCTGAGCATAAGGTCGTCCCCAAATACTGACTAAATTGAAATAAAAGAAGGCACGCAGGTAATGCATTTCACCAATAACGTGGTTCAAACGAGGCGTACCTGCTTCTGCTTTGTCGATTACTTTATTCGCATTCACAATCCCTTTATAACAACCAGACCATAGGCTATTTAAATGGCCATTTGTTGGCGTGTGCTGGTAATTGTACATGTAAAATAAGGCATCGGTCGTAGAGCCGCTTAATGCAATATTGTCACCACCAAATTCACCATGAAAGTGGTAAGGGCGCATAAACTCATTCTTCTTTAATAGGGCATAAGTCCCTAAAGCAGCTGCTTCTATACCTAATTCGTCGGCAAATACTTTATCATCTGATAAATCCTGAAAGGGCTCTCTGGCGATATCACAAGCGCTAAAAGAAAGCGCTAATAGAATCGCAATAAAAGAATATATATTTTTCATTTTCATCTGTTTATTTTTTTTTATTAAGGTCAGATGGAAGTCGCCATTTAATAATCATGCTTGTTGGTGAGAAGACTTTTTCATGGCTCGTTTCATCTTTTTAATCATTAATAGTTTTTACTTATTAAAAATTTATTTTTACGCCTGCCATAATTTTTTTGGACAGTGGGTATAATGCACCCGTTTCAGGATCCATTCCTGACCAGTTTGTCAGTGTAATCATGTTATCCGCACTGACGTAAACTGTAGCACTTGATATCTTAAGTCGATTTGATACGTTTTTAGGAAGGTTGTATGCCAGGGTTACATTACGTAAACGGATATAACTTGCATCTTCTAAATATCTTGATGAGTTTTTATTTGCATTAACCCCTCCGTTAAATGGTTTTGGGTGAGTCGCAACATCTCCCGGTTTTTCCCAACGACTCCAGCCATCAGCCAAATTCATATTGTTAAAAGAAGCGTATGATCCGTCGCTATCAAATAATTCTCTATTACCGTTGTATTTATAAATATCATCAACAAAACTAATGTTTGCCGTTAAGCTGAAATCATCAAAAGTAAATTTATTGAGGATACCTCCTGTATATGTTGGCGTACCTTTGGTTCCGGTAAATTGCAAAGTCGCATCAGCGTAATCTGAAGTTAAACTAATCGTTTCTGTACCATCTTCGTTTTCCGTAACTTTTTCCCAAAGAGGTTCACCGTTGGCAGGATTTGCCCCGTACCATATACGTTGGTATTGTGCATCCATATCATAACCTGCTTCGATTCTTGTATTACCACTTGTATAGGCTTTATCTTCGTATATTTCTTCAACCCTGTTTTTGTTGTATGCCAGGTTCAAAGTCATATCCCACTTAAATCTGGAAGTTTTGATTATTTCAGGTGAAACGGTTAGCTCATATCCTTTGTTGGTCACACGTCCAACATTCATCCATAACCCACTATAACCAGTCAAAGCAGGAAGTGGAACGTAAGTTAACAGCTTATCACTATTTTTATAATACAGATCTAAGTTTATACTGATACGGTCGAATAATCTTGTATTAATCGCTGTGTTGTAGCTGGTTACTTTTTCCCAACTAATGTCTGGATTTCCTTTTTGATATGGTGTAGCAGCGCTATTCCCATTGTACTGATCTACAAAGGCAAAGTATCCAAGATATTGAAATCCTCCCGGAGCATTACCTACCTGTCCCATACTGGCAGACCATTTTAATGTATTTAACCATTCTACGTCATTTAGGAATTCTTCGCTATGGGCGTTCCAGCCTACACTAGCTGACCAAAAGTTACCATATTGCTTGTTTGGACCAAAGCTGCTTGAACCTTGTCTGCTAAACGAAGCAGTAGCCAGATATTTATCATCATAGGCATATTGCAAGTTGACGAGCATACTTTGTTTGGCACTTTCCCATTTGTATCCGCCTACGCTAACAGCTTCAGCAGTGGTGTTAAGTACAGTAAGGCCAGCTGCTATACCTTTACCTTTGGCACTAGCGTCGTCTGAATGGTAATCCGTGTATTCCCATGCAACAAATGCGTTCAGTGCATGAAGACCAAAACTCTTGTTAATTCGAAGCATTTGGTTGGTAAAACGGGTTTGGCTAAAACTATAACTATCATATAATGTTCCTCTGTCTGCCTGCCCACTTATAGAACGAGGATCAGTATACCATTCAGAATGTCCAAAATTAAGAGCGATATTATTCATGGACGAAAAAGTCAACCAGTCGTTGATCTTATAATCAAAGCCGATATTTGCACGAAGATTGTTACTACGTGAATTGCCATAATTGTATTGCAAATCGTATAGATAATTGTTTTCATCTCTACCATACCAAACCTTATTGTTTGCGAGTAAATACTCTTTACCACTATCAACTCTTGGATCTAAAACAGATCCATCAGGCAAGTAAGCTTCATCCCATGGCATGTAAGTAAACATAGAATATGTTGAATGCTGTTGATCTTTGGTCGTACGATAATCGCCTGATAAATTTACTTTAATCTTAAGGCGATCAGTTGCATTAATATCAAAGTTTGCAATAGCTGAATAACGCTCGTATTCGTATCCTTTTAAAGCACCAGTCTCATTGTAATAAGTACCAGACAAATAGGCCGTCATCTTTTCGTTCCCACCAGAATAGTTAACGTTATACTCTTGTGCTTTTCCGGTTTGGGTAGCAATGTCCATCCAATCCGTATCCGTGTTTAATACATCTTCTGTAACATCAGGGTTCCAGATTTTTTGATAATCATATAACTCCTGAGAATTCATCACTGAGAAATTCCCTGTGTTAAATGTGGTATATCCGTAGGTCGCATTGACGTTTATTTTGGACTCACCTTTTTTCGCTCTTTTAGTTTGTAATAAAATAACCCCATTAGCAGCCAAAGACCCATACAATGATGTAGCTGAAGCATCTTTCAATACCGTAATGCTTTCAATATCAGCAGGGCTATAGCCAGGGTCAGAATTGCCCATTATAATACCATCAACCACCCAAAGAGGTGATGTTGTACCTGACAATGAACCTTTACCACGTATGGTGATTTCTGAACTTGAACCAGGTTGTCCACTTCCTGCAGATGAGTACACTCCGGCAACTTTACCTTGAAGCATGGATGCTACATTCGATACAAAAACATCTTTTAGGTCTTCGCTGTCTAATGCAACAGCAGAACCTGTTAAATTTGATTTTTTTGTCGTTCCATATGCAATAACCATAACTTCATCAAGATCACTGGTTGAACTAATCAGCTTAACATTAATAGTTGTCTGACCCTTAATTGGTACTTCCTGCGGTTCGTAACCAATAAATGAAAAGACCAATATTGCATCGGCTTGTTCTACTTTTAGGGTATAATCTCCATTCATATCAGTTGTAACACCATGGGTAGTCCCCTTTACTATAATACTGACGCCTGGCAATGATTCCTGATTGTCATTATCTAATACTTTTCCTTTTATTTCAACAGATTGTGCACTTGCAATCGCTGTAAAAAACAGCATGAAAACGAACAAACTTATCGCTTTTTGAATGCCGGGGGTATTGGTCCTTATTTTATTTTTTATATTTTTTCGAAAAAAATCGATTTGTCGCAAATATCTCATAATTATTATCTTAAATCTTAATTAGATAAATAAACTATTATACATGTTGTTCTTAATTATTCTACATCAACTCCCTTTTAATAAGGTAGCATACCATCGTCGAACACTTTTAACTCACCCATACATGTAGAGCCTTGACCGGGTGTTTTTGTATCAAGAATTCTAATTCTAAAATATTTAGAAGCGTAATTCTTATCAAGTGACACATTATTCCACTCCGGATTTAGTAAAACATTATCCAATCTTCCTGAAGTCCATACTGTTGTGTAATTAGTACCATCAGAACTTGTTTGTACATCGAATTGAGCAGGGTTGTTACCTCTTGCATACTGGTCTCTGGTAGCAAACTCGAAACCACCAATAGTTTTAGTTTCAGCAAATATAATTTGAATATGGTGTGGAAGGGGAGCTACATCGGCTGACCAGGCAGAATGCCAATAAGTGTTCAAATCATCATCAACAAGAGATTCTTTAGGTCCTTCGGAACCTTCCTGCGTATATGTTTCAATCATATCCACTGTAAGGGGATGGTAAGTTTTCCCTGCTTTAGATGTAAAAGAAATGGTTTCTCCATAAGCGGTGCCTGCTTCATTCGATGCATAAGCTCTGGCTTTATAAGCCGTTTTAATAGCTAATCCTTTTAGGGTAGCTGAATAATTCCAATCCTCTTTTAAAATACCATCTGGGGTAAATTCACCAACTGCTGCAAAATTATCTGCTACAGTTGGATCAACATCTTCAGTCGTAAAGCAAATTCCCATTGCAAGAATTTTTGATCCTCCGTTTGATGTTACGCTGCCGCTCACAACAGCATCCTGACCTGTAATATCAGAAACTTCACCTGTGATCGTCACTGGCAAGTTGACTGATTCGTCTTTGTCACAACTGGTAGTAAAAGACATTACGACCATTGCAAATAATAAAAATGAGATCTGTTTAAAATCCATTTTTGGAATTTTTTGATAGTTACTTTTTTCCATTGTTTGATTCTTCATAAGGTTAGAGTTAGTATAACATTAAAAATTAGGTATTAGGTCAATAAATAGTTACACTTATAACACTGAATCACATGTCAGTAATCTTAACGGGATGATTTTTAGTTCTCATTTGTTGTTCAACATTTTCTCATGCCAAAATTATTTGGGATGAGATGTTTCGTCTCTAGTTTGAACACTAAATTATCCCGCCTTCATTTATTCAGGTTATGAACTATTATTTTGCGATGATAATAATAGGGATTATCTATTTTTGGGAGGAGGACATTTTAGGCTAATAGGTAGACATTTTCCCACAAGCCTATTAAATAGTACAATACAGATGATTACAACTTAATATTTGTTTGATATTTGCTTGGTAGGATTGCTATAGATTTCTACTTTTGCTTATCCCCAAACCCTGAAATTAATTCAGCATGCTAAAAATGAATACCTACCTAACCAAGCTCATTTTACTTTTTGTGATTTGCAACTCTTATTTCTTTTCATTTGCTGATGAGTCAACAAATTTTATTCACCTAAGTGCTGAAGTTGACAGACAACAAAGCAATGTGACCAGTGTTGTTGAAGACTCATTGGGCTATTTATGGCTCAATTCGGGTAGAGGTATTCTTCGTTTCGATGGTTACAATTATAAAGCCTATCTATTTTCAGAGGTCATGGGAAATAGTGCAAGCCCTTCATCCATTCTAAACATCATCCAAGATAAATACAAGAGAATTTGGTGTGTCTCTAAAAAAGGTCATATTTCAAAACTTTTACCATCGGGAAAATTTATACCTAAATATTCGAGCATCTCGCATTTAGAAGAACATCAAAATATTGAATCACTAGCTATTGGGGAATCTCGACTCTGGTTAGGAAGTAATTTTGGAACGCTAATTGGGCAATCCTTATCTGACTCTACACATGTTCAATTTGACATTAATTCCCCAAACGAAACAATTTCCTCTGTATCTGAGGGAGAAAATAATATTGTATGGTTCAGCACCAGCCATGGTCGGATATTTCGTGGAGATATTTCTACAATGACCTACACCCAATTAAACCTTCCATTTAACAACACTGCAAATACAGTTATACTGACAACCGACAAAAAAGGGAACTTATGGATTGGCACAGAACTTTACGGACTATTCTTCTACGACACAAAAGAAAAAGTCTTCGAAAGATTTCATAAGAGTGCAAAGTCTATCAATTTCGTCCCTACCAATATGATCATTCGAATTTTTCGTGATAGCAAAGGCCTTATCTGGGCAGGAACCGATGGCGGTGGCCTTTGCCAGATTAATCCTGAAACGAAAGAAGTCAAAATATACAAACACTCAAAAACGAACAAATTCTCACTTCAAAGCAATACAGTTATTGGTTTGGGAGAAACACGGAATAACGACATCTGGATTTTCACCAATTACGGCAACATCAATATCTTACCTCGAGAATCGTCAACTGTTGGATACAACAGTGGCAGCCTGTCTGGCACACCAACAAGAATTCTTTCGATCTTGAATTGTGAAGATGGGAAGCTTTGGTTGGGGACAGATGGTGAAGGCATAAGTGTGATTAACAAGCAGGGTAAGGCCATCAAACAGTTTATTGCCAATTCACAATCTAGCAGGGGCCTGAGTGGCAATTACATTCAATCCATTGTTGAAGATCAATCTAAAAACAAATGGATAGGAACCTATCTAAATGGACTTTGTTTTTATAATGCTAAAACAGACCGATTCAAATCAATACAGATTAAAAACGAAAAAGAGCAAATTGCGACTGATGTTAGATCCTTATATAAAGACAAAAAACATCGCATCTGGGTAGGGACTAATCTTGGGATCTTTGTGTTTTCAACCTTCGATAAACAAATCGCTTTCTTCCCTAACAAACAGAATGGGCTTAGTGGTAGTATTGCTGAATTTTTTTTGGAAGATGAAAACGATCAATTATGGATTGGTATGTATCAGGGCGGCGTCTGCCTATTTAATGAGAATGCGTTTTTTGAGAATTCAAACTTCGCAACCTACAAATTATCGAAGTCTAATAATCAAATGGAAAGTAGCGTCACTCACGGTGTAGCTAATTTACATGGTCATCTGTACCTACTCAACTCCTACTCTAAATTGATTAAATTCAATCTTAAAACCAAGTTAACAGAGCCTATTAAAGGTTTCAGTAACGAAGAATTACATGGAGGTATAGCCATTGTTCTTGCTGACAGCTCAAATTTATGGCTATCAAAAGCTAATGGTATTTCTCATCTAAACCTAAATACGAAGCATGTTCATGCTTACACTTGGAAAAATGGCACTTTAAAAGATAACTACCTTTCTGGAAGTGCTGGTATTGACTCAAACGGACTGGTCTATTTTGGTGGGGTTGGTGGGGTCAATTTTTTCGATCCAAAACAGATGAAAACCAGCAAAAAAGAATTTCAACTCAGGATTAATCAATTAGAAATTGTAAATAGAGATGCCAATGAGATTATTCCAGATCAAATACAGGAAGGTGTAGAACAAGTCAAATCTATTGAACTGAATCATAAACAAACCTCCTTTTCCTTTCAATTTTCAGTTATTAACGATCATCTTGATCCCAATTATTTTTATTCTTATCGATTAAAGGGCTTTAATACAAACTGGATAACGACAGAAAACAATCGAATTGCGACCTATACCAATATCCCATACGGAAATTACACTTTCGAAGTGAAAGCTGGTACAAAAAGAAATCTTTGGGATATTGAGCCTCGAGCAATACAAGTGACTGTTTTGTCTCCTCTATGGCAAAGATGGTGGGCTTACACATTCTACAGCCTTATTCTGATTATTGCGTTCTTTTTCATCATTCGTTATTCCATTATGTGGGCTCGCTTAAAGAAGAAACTCATGCTGGAAGAATGGCAGAATGAGAAAAACAATGAACTGTATGCTATGAAAGTGGATTTCTTCGCAAAAATGTCGCATGAAATTCAAACCCCCCTTACTCTTATTATGGCTCCCATCGAAAGCATGATTGAGCGAGCAGAGGGCAATTTTTTATTAAAACAGCGCTTGAATGTTATTCATAATAACGCAAAACGCTTATCGCGTATTGCACTGGAATTGATGACTGTAAGAAATCGTGAAATGGGAAAACTACAGTTACGTGCAAGTGAGAATAATATTTCCAAACATTGTGAAACCATAGCCCTCTCCTTTACCGAACAAGCACGTTTTAAACATATCGATTTTATTTTTGAATCGAAACAAGATGATATCATGCTATGGTATGATAAAGAAAAGCTTGAACATGTTATCTATAATCTTTTAGCAAACGCCTTTAAATTTACCCCGCGTGAGGGTCAGATTCAATTTAAGATCAAGAGTAATTATGAGCATTTCTTTTTGAACATATCTGATTCGGGAATTGGGATAGATGAAGAAAATCTAAAACACATTTTCGATTTATTCTACCAATCAAAAGAAGGTAAAGCTGTTGGCGGAACTGGAATAGGCCTTGCTCTTACTAAAGAACTAATCACTTTACACAAAGGCGAAATAAATGTTGTGTCAGCTATAAATAGTGGAACTGAATTTAGTTTAAAGCTTCCTTTGGACTGTAAACACCTGAGTGTAGATGAAATAATCGATAAACCTATAATTAATGAATTAGTTCAAACTGAGAATTCAAATAAGGAAGACCTTTATAAGCCCACAATTAATCTCAACAGTAGAATAAAAATTTTAATTGTTGAGGATAATTACGAGATGTTGCTTCTTCTAAAAGATACATTTAGTCCCTTATATAATGTATTTACTGCTGAAAATGGAAAAGAAGCCCTATCTATCCTACACGAAACAACGCCAGATCTTATCATTAGTGATATCATGATGCCAATAATGGATGGAATCTCTCTCTGTAAGGAGTTGAAGAATACGAAAACAATGCGCCATATACCAATCATTCTATTAACGGCTCGTAATACGACTCAATCTAAACTCGAAGGCTTAAAATATGGCGCCATAGAATACATTAACAAACCTTTCAACGTTAAAGAACTGATATTTAAAGTCAATAATATTCTCGAATCTCACAAAAACCTTATTCTAAAATACAGAACTGAATTATTGACTCAAACTGAAGCTCCTCAGGTTGAATCACCTGACGAAAAATTTATAGAGTCTGTATTAATAGAACTTGAAAAGAATTTGGTTAACCCTGATTTCAAACTGGAGGATTTATCTGAAGCATTGAGCATGAGTTACTCAAATATCTATCGTAGATTCCAGTCTATAACCAACAAAACCCTTGTGGATTTTATGCGATGTTTAAGATTAAAAAAAGCAGCTTTCATTTTGGTAAAACACAATTACACAATTTCTGAGATTGCATTTAATGTTGGTTTTAATGATCCAAAATATTTCTCAAGATGCTTTAAAAAGGAATATAATTACACGCCTAAACAATTTAAACAACTTGCAAACTCGGAAGACGGTACTTCTTTTCTCGAATCTCACGATATAATAAAAGAATAATTCGTTTTACACACAGACTCCAAACCTACATAATAACAAGCAATACAGACAATCAGATAACAAATCTCATTCTAAACTATCATTTTTATTATCCATACTGGTAGGAACTGGTAGGTATTTTTATATATTTGTATCAAACAAATTAAAGATAGCTACTATTAACAGTTCTAGTTTAGGTAATTATGATTAAACAAACTAAATCCAAAAGTCATCACAACAGATCATACAAAGGATTGTATGAATGTTGGATTTACTAGACACTGAGCTTTCGTATCTCTATACATTCACCACACAAGAGATATCCTTCTAAATCCTAAATTCAGGATAAGAACACCAATTAAGACCTTACAGCCATTGAGAATAGATAAATAACTTATCAACTCAATACCAAACACTATTGCATAAAAAAGACAGAGAAAGCTACCAACAATCTCTGCCGAACATTAAAAACGCTCAGTTGTTTCCATCGCAAAAAAGAAGACAACTGGCATTAACTTTAACGAACCTAAATTTATGAAAAAAAATGCAAACTATTTTGCGCAATTCCACTATGCGCAAAAACGCTGTGTTTCATGGCTCATGAAACTATGCATTGTCGCAATTCTATTCTCACCAGTTCTGGTGAAGGCGTCACAAACATCAGGTTTTGGCAATATTGAACAAAATCAAAATACCGTAACAGGTATTGTCACATCTGCTGAGGACGGACTTTCTATCCCTGGAGTATCAGTTGTAGTGAAAGGCACATCGAATGGTACAAGTACCGATTTTGATGGTAATTTTTCAATCCAAGCTGAAGAAGGTCAAACTCTGGTTTTCTCTTTCGTAGGTATGACAACACAAGAAGTTGTTGTTGCAAGTAGTACTTTAAACATTGTACTAGAATCAACAAATCTTGGTCTTGACGAGGTTGTTGTTGTGGGGTATGGTACTCAGAAAAAGAGTGATATTACAGGTGCTGTTTCTTCTGTTAAAGGTGAAGATCTAAAAAAAACACCCTCATCAAACGCTGTAAATGCTTTACAAGGTAAAGTTGCAGGTGTAACCATCACCAAGTTTGGTGGAGCACCAGGTTCAGGCTCAAGCATTACTATTCGCGGTATTGGGACTGTAGGCAACAACGAACCGCTTTATATTATCGATGGACTACCTGGTTCTATGTCTCTTCTAAACCCTGATGATATTGAATCTTTTGAAATCCTAAAAGATGGAGCTTCCGCTGCTATCTATGGATCTCGTGCTGCCAATGGTGTGGTTTTAATCACAACTAAAAAAGGAAAGAAGGGACAAGTAAACGTAGATCTCAACATGCACCTTGGGCAAACAAAAGCTATCGATCAACTTAATTTGTTAGATTCAAAAGGTTATATAAAAGTGCATAAAATGATGTACGATAATTATAATCAGTATGCAGCAGATGGAGATAAACAAGCTTTACCTGATTACGTAACTGCTCCAATCACTGCCAATACCAACTGGCAGAATGAAGTTTCACGTACTGCCCTTCAACAAAATTACAACCTTAGTATTAATGGTGGTAGTGATTTGGGTTACTATGGCATTTCGGGTAGTTGGAACGATGAAGAAGGAACTTTAATTGGAAGTGATTATCTTAAGAAGACACTTCGTGCCAAGCTAGGTATGAAAAAAGGTCGTTTAAGTGTTGATGCTAACATTTCTTACGCTGAAACCAATTCAGAAGCGACAAAATTCTCTTTATCTGACACCTACAAGCTTACCCCACTAATTAATCCTTTTGATGAAAATGGGAATGTTCAATTAACTTCGGGTGATATGCCAGCAAATGCTAACCCATATGCCAATCATCTAAACACTAAAGGAGAAACTGATCTACAATACTTCTCAGCTAACATTACTGGAAGATTGAAGTTTACAGATTGGTTATCATACCAAGTAAATTTAGGGCTGATAAATAGTAATAAGAACAAGTGGAACTATCATACCAAGTTTGAGAGAAGTCCTAAAGATGGTGAAGATTATATCTACTATGGAGAAGAACGTAATAACTACCGTTCACAAATTATGGAGCATCTACTGAACTTCCAGAAGGACTTCGGTAAGCATTCTGTATCTTCAGTAATTGGTTACACAGCTTCCAAAGAAACAAACAATTGGATCGGTGCCAATGTTACTGGAAAAAATACTGTTTATTCAGCAGAAGGTGATGATATTATTACCAAAGACGAGATGGCTGGCTTCCTGGATCCTAACTGGATGACATTGAATGCAGGTACAGGCGGAACTTATGGTGCATTTGGTAGTAGAAATGAATACACACGCACATCAATTTTGGGTCGAGTAAACTATTCTTTCGATAGCAAATACTTATTACAAGTTACTGCCCGTCGTGATGGATCATCAAAATTTGGTTCTGACTCACGTTATGGAACATTCCCTTCGGTTGCACTTGGATGGAGAATTACTCAGGAAGACTTTATGTCTGACTATGAATATATTGACAATTTAAAACTGAGAGCAAGTTGGGGTAAATTAGGTAATGAGGTAACTCTAGGTTACTACGATCATCAAGCTCTTATTAGCACTGGTAACGATTATGAACTGGGAGCCGTTCGTGGATCTGGTGCAAATCCTTGGACAGGTTCTATCGCAACAGGACTTGAAAACAGAGAATTGCAGTGGGAAACTACAATTTCTAAAAATCTTGGACTGGATTTCACCCTACTAGGCAACAAGTTTAATGGTACTATTAACTACTACAACACAACTACTGAAGATATGTTGATTTATCGTCAACTACCTGGTTCTGCAGGCCTTGACAGCCCAGTTTTGAATGTTGGTGAAATTAGCAATAAAGGATTTGAATTCGAGTTAGGATACTACAAACAAGATGGTGATTTCAAATACAGTATCAATACAACTTTCACTACAACTAAAAACGAAGTTGTTTCTTTAGCTAGTGAAGATCAGGCTTTATTTGGCGAAGGTTTAAAGTATGGTGATTCTCACTTCCCAACTCAAACTAAAGCAGGTTACGAAATTGGAGCTTTCTTCTTATATCAAACCGATGGTTTATTTCAATCAATGGATGAAGTTAATGCTCATAGTAATGACGAAGGTGATTTACTTCAAGCCAGTGCTAAACCTGGTGATATTCGCTTTAAAGACACTAATGGGGATGGCGAATTAAATGAAAAAGATAAAGTCTATTCAGGCTCTGGTATTCCTGATTTCACTTACTCAATCAACTTTAATGCGTCATATAAAGGTTTCGATTTCTCTATGATGTTCTACGGTATAGAAGGCAATGAACTTTACAATGGTAACCGTTACTATTTAGAGAACATGTCTGCAGGTCAAAATTTCTTAGCTTCTTCGCTAAATGCATGGACAGAAACCAACAAAAATACAAATACGCCTCGAGCTGTCTTAGGTGATGCCAATACAAACACTCGCGAATCTGACCGTTATCTTGAAGATGGATCATTCCTGCGTTTAAAGAACATTGAATTGGGATACACTTTACCTAAAACGATGATCAACCGTATGGGTGTTAGCAAGTGTAGAGTATATTTCAATGCTCAAAATGTATTCACAATAACTGATTATTCAGGTATTGACCCCGAAGTTGGACGTAGCAATGTTCTTAATACAGGTATTGATAGAAGTTTATACCCTATTAATAAATCATTCTTCGCAGGAGTACAATTATCATTCTAAATAAAAACATGTACAAAATGAACAGATATATATATTTATTCTTCATTTGCATTGGATTAAGTTTCACTGCCTGCAATGAAGATCATCTAGAAGTAAAATCACCGGATCAACTGACTGGAGAAAGTTTTTGGAGAAGCGAAAGTGATGCACAAGCGGGACTAGCGGCAGCTTATTCGCAACTTGAATGTGCAACGAGCTATTGGGGCTTTGCCGAAATTAAATTTACTGTCGAATTATTTCCTTCTGATTTAGTAAAACTTGGAAACGATGCTTTGAATTACGAAGACTGGTTCTCTATCTTTAATTTTAATTCAACATCTGGAAATACTCAAACTACTCAGTATTGGAATATTCACTACAGAGGGATCAACTATGCCAATCAGGTTATTGAAAAAGTTGGAGCTATGACTGAGGAACAAATCAGTACTGATGCTAAAGACAAAGTTTTGGCGGAAGCTCATTTCCTTAGAGGCTATTATCATTTGAAACTTCTTTTGAACTGGGAAAAAATCGTTCTTCGTGATGCTTATCCTAAAGGTTTATCAAGTAT
>NZ_JBFFKR010000050.1:0-17169 GCF_041555295.1 Ancylomarina sp.
AATATAGTTGCAATTGTAGGTCGTCCTAATGTTGGGAAATCTACACTTTTTAATCGTTTAACAGGAACTCGTAAAGCGATTGTAAACGAAACAGCGGGTGTAACTCGTGATAGAAATTACGGTAAGGCAGATTGGAATGGAACAGAGTTTTCTCTAATTGATACAGGTGGGTTTTCTATTAATTCGGATGATGTTTTCGAAGATGAGATTCGTAAGCAAGTTATGTTAGCGATTGAGGAATCAGATGCCATCTTATTTGTACTAGATGTAAGACATGGACTAACCGATTTCGATGAGGCGGTAGCGAAGATTCTTCGTCGTACCAAGAAAAAGGTTTATGTCGTTGCCAATAAGGCTGACAACAGTGAATTGATTTATGCTGCCAATGAATTTTATTCTTTGGGAATAGGAGAAATGGTTTACCCTATTTCTTCGGTAAATGGTTCAGGAACGGGAGATTTGCTTGATGCTTTAGTTGGTGATTTTATTGAGAAGCCAGAAGAAGAAGATCTGGATTTGCCTCGTATTGCTTTTGTTGGTCGTCCTAATGTAGGAAAATCTTCAACCGTGAATGCTTTATTAGGTGTTGAAAGAAATATTGTAACTGATATTGCGGGTACGACTCGTGACTCTATTCATACACGTTTCCAAGGTTTCGGTCATGATTTTATCATGGTTGATACAGCTGGAGTTCGTAAGAGACCAAAGGTGAATGAAGACCTGGAGTTTTATTCAGTAATGCGTTCTATTCGTACAATTGAAAGTGCTGACGTTTGTGTTTTGATTTTAGATGCCGTTCGTGGTCTTGAGGCTCAGGATTTGGCGGTTCTAGACATCATTATGAAAAACCGTAAAGGTTGTGTCATCATGGTTAATAAGTGGGATTTGCTTGAGAAAGAAACGAATACCATGAAAGAGTTTGAAGCCGAGATTCGTAATAAAATGGCTCCTTTTGTCGATGTGCCAATCATCTTTACATCAGCAGTTGAAAAAGTACGTCTGATTAAAGTTTTAGAATCAGCTATTGAGGTTTACGAAAATCGTGTTCGTAAAATCAAAACTTCAGAGTTGAATAAGGTTATGCTTAAGGCTATAGAGCGCATTAGACCAGCGGCTGTGAAAGGAAAATTTATCCAAATCAAGTTTGTTTCTCAGTTGCCAACTTATGCTCCAACTTTTGTGTTCTATTGTAACCTGCCTCAGTATATTCAGGATTCATATAGACGTTATCTCGAGAATCAGATTCGTGATAATTGGAATTTCTCAGGAGTGCCAGTTCAAATCTTAATGAGAAAAAAATAATACAGTTGCAATTTTTATAAACTGTATTGTAATAAAATATTAAACGTGTATTTGTATCTATAGTGATACGAATACACGTTTTTTTTAATTTTGCATAAATACCTACATATTGGTATTGCAGCTCAGCTTTACTGAAGCTATTTTTGTCATAACAAATCAAAGCTAAGGAAGCTGAAATCAAATGAAGATCGAGAAATCTTTTGCCATAATATTTCTTTCTTAGTGTTAATATTTCATTCGATTTCAGTTTTTCTATTTTATACATGAGAGCTCTTTTCAGACTAAGATGTCTGTTTTTGAGCTCTCATCTTGTTATCTACAGAATAATGTGTAATTTAAATCATCAATCATTAAAAAGCGATCATATGCGTATTACAAAGGATATGAAAATGGCAGATGTCATTCAAATGAATTACATGTTGATTCCTGTAATCTATCGTTTTGGAATCAATTTAGGTTTCGGCGATAAAACAGTGAAGGAGATTTGTGATGAGACTAATATTGATCTTAACTTCTTCTTACAATTGGTTAATACATACCATGATAAAGATTATTTCCCTAAGGAAGAATTGCAGTCAATCCCATCAAAGGATATTGTAGCTTATCTGAAAATGACACACTCAAGTTATTTGAACGAGAAGCTTACTGAGATTGAAGATTTAATTGAATCATTGCAGCATGCTGAAGCCGAAGATGAGAAATACATACTCCTGATAAGAAATTTTTACGAAGGATATAAAAATGAATTAACAGAGCATATTATGCACGAGGAAGAAGTTGTTTTTCCTTATGTATTGGCTGTTGAAGAAATTTGCAATACAGGTCTTATTTCTGATCGTAATAGAAAGATATATGAATCATTTTCAATTTCCAGATATCAAGACGCTCATGATGATGTGGAAGAAAAGTTGATGGATTTAAAGACCATCATGATAAAATATTTGACCCCACCTTTGAACACCAGTTTATATCATAAAATTATTCAGTTACTCTTTATGCTGGAACAGGATTTGAATTACCATTCCCGAATTGAGGATAAGGTTTTGATACCGAAGATGATTTCCATGGAAAAGAATGTTACTGAACTGATTTAAATTGAAGCTATGAATAATATTACGATTGTAGTTGCTGAAGCTTCATACCTGATTCAAAAAGGACTGGATACCATTCTTAAAAATTTAGGAGATAATCAGGTTATTCAGAAAATGGACAAGGCCGAAGGATTATTTGAAAGTTTAAGCACTCTTAATCCCAATATCCTAATTCTAAACCCCGATTTGTTGGAAGCCAATGCCAAGCTGATTAATGAGGAGTGTGGTAAATTAAAAGCCTGCAAGCTTGTGATTATATCAAACGATGATGAGGCTGAAAATAAATATTCGGCTGATGCATTTATCCATTATAATGATGGACAAAACAAGATATTAACCTGTTTAGAAAGTTTGAAAGATGCTATAGTTAAGAAGAATAAAAATGTAAAATCAGATGAACCTATTAGTGCTCGTGAGAAAAATATATTAAAACACATTGCTCTTGGTTTAACCAATAAAGAAATTGCTGATCAATTGTTTATTAGCATTCATACTGTGGTTACACATCGAAAAAATATTACTCATAAATTAGGTATCAAATCAGTATCAGGTTTAACGGTTTATGCTATCCTGAATAATTTGATTGCCATGGATGAGGTTAAATAGATAATGAGTGATTGCATATATAAGCAATCCTCACTATCATGCTAACTTCGGTATTTTAATGTAAAAACAACTTCCTTTACCCAGTTCTGATTCGACCCAAATTTCTCCTCCAGCTTGTACCACACTATTTTTTACAATGGCAAGTCCCAAGCCCATTCCACTCGACTTTGTAGTGAAGTTTGGATAGAAAAGCCTTCCCTTTATCTTAGGGTCAACACCTTTACCATTGTCTTTAACAGAAGTCAACCAATATTCATTCTCTTCTTTCAATTCCACTAAGATTAGTCCTTCCTGATCGCTTGGAATAGATTCAATCGCATTATTTAAAAGATTGACATAGATTCGAACAAATTGCTCCCTGTCAAGGCTAGCCATGGCCTTTTCAATTCCATTTAAGTTTAGCTCAATTTCATGCTTGTCGTTTTGATACAATGAAAAGGCATGTTTTAATATCTCGACCAAATTCAAATCCTCAGATTTTAATTCAGGCATTTTTGCAAAGTTTGAGAATGCCGTAGCAATGGACGAAAGCGTGTCTATTTGATGAATAAGTGTTTCGCTGACTTGCTTTAAGTGCTTACCCCAATCCGGAGACTGATCATCGTAACGACGTTGCAAAAATTGAATACTCAATTTCATAGGTGTAAGAGGATTCTTTATTTCATGTGCAACCTGTCGAGCCATCTCTCTCCAAGCTGATTCTCGTTCTGATTGGGCTAGTAACTCTGCTGACTGTTCCAAATCAACCAGCATCTTATTGTACACCTTAACTAAGCTGCCTATTTCGTCGTTTTTAGTGTATTCAATAGCTGTGCTATGCTTGCCCAAACGTGTGCTCTGTAATTTATTTTCAATCAGTCTTAAAGGCTGAGTAATCTTATTGGAAATGATGACTGAGACGAAAATGGCAATCAGAATCATAAACAGATGCAGGTTGATCCCAGTAAGGATTAAGTTGAAAAGTTCTGATTTTAGATCCTGACTTTTTATGAAATAAGGGAGATTGATAAAAGCTAAACGCTTGTTTTCGGCATCAACCAGACTTTCATAAGCCGAGAGATATTCCATATTGCCAATCTGTTCTTTATGTATAAAGTGAGTTCGTTCTTTATGGAAGAGTTGATAAAAAGCAGAAAAATTCATCTGCTTGCCCTGCAGTTTTTTATCAAATATTTCTTGACGCGATGAGGCGATCAATTCTCCTTTGATACTGTAGAGATGTATGTCGGCGAAGATCAAATTAGATATTTGCTGCAACCTTTCAGTAATGACATTTTTATCAGGATTGAACTGGAGCTCAGGAAGAATTTCCTGCTTTATAATCTGTAATTTCTCTCCTAATTCTTTATTGTGCTTCTGATTGAACTGTTCAATATTATAATAAATGCTACCACCTCCCAGTAGAAGGAAGAAAAGCATCAAAACAGCAGTTATCGAATATTGGATACGATATTTAAAACTATACTTTAACCTCAGGCGCCATGGGAATCGCTCTATAAAGCCAATAACGAGTGTGAAAATATAGAAAAGGATAAAGATGTAAGGGATGCTTATATATTTCTTAAACCAGGTGATTTCAGGTGAACTTAACACAAGAGAATTCTCGCCAAACCGGTAAATAAGGTGCGAGAAATGATCTAGTTTTATCAAAGAATGACTGTCTTGTGATTTACCAAAACTTGCATCGTTTAAGTAATAGTTGAACTCTCCAGACGAAGCAATAAGTTTACCCTTCCGATATTTTCCAAAGGAATAATCTTTCCCCGTTGCTTGAACTCGAACCTCTTCATCGAGAAGAAGATCTGGATAACCCAGACCTTGCGATCTTGATTTAGAATCGAGACGAATAAAAATACGGTGACTATTCTTTTTTGATGATTCAATTTCAATCTTCCCCACATAGGAAATCATCCCATCGTATTCGTTTAAGTTATAGAAATTACTACCAACGATAATTTCACCATTCTTGAGAATCATCTCCTCGAAGAATTCATAACAGTTTCGAATTTGATTATCAGGTTCTACATTTAGCTCATCTTTTTCACCACAAATTGTGATTTGCACGTGAAATTGTTCCCAGTAGCCAGCTAAGAAATTGCGTTGTAGATAGTCTATGATTTTATTCTCGTTGGAAAGAAGCTTGTTACAAAGTTGTTTTAATTTAGGATCAGCCTTTATCTCTTTCTCTAATTCAATAAGTAAAGCTTCTGATATAGGACTGTATTCTGAATATAGGTTAAGTGTCTCAAGAACACGTATCTGCTTTTCCTTTTGATCTGAAAAAGTGTTTATTCTATTACTAATAAAAATAGAAACGCACAGCAGCAAGCTGATAAAAAAGGTATGTAGGTAATTAGGCTTAACAAGTTTATCGATGAGAATAATTGCTGATAATAGCGAAAATTCGAAAGCTAATTCCAACCAATCGATTGGCATTCCCATTATTTTTTTTGAAAGAGATATGATGCCAAAGAAAAGAATGATTGTTAAAAATCTGAAGGGTATTGAGATCTTATCTTTAATGCTTCTATTGGTGAGTTTGCCTAGAAGAATAAGGCCATAAAATAGTTGAATTAATACAACTAAACCAAACATGGAATACATCCAATTGCTTTTAATTTCAAACATTTGGAAGGATAAACTCGAATCTAAAACCAGGTTTTTAAATAGAATGCTGATGGTCGCATATAAAAGATAAAAGAATATCAGATTAATGAATAAGAAAATATAGTTGTACGTCAGAGCTTTATTTCTTAGCATAACCTGATAGGGAAAATACTTGGTGTAAGCATAAATAAAACTGAAAATGAAGAAGCTATTTATGGCAAAATCTCCCAAAGAAGGAAAGTAGAATGAAGATGCAAAAAGGACCGGTGAGAAGAGCTCCATGCTTGAGAAAACATTGGGAATGCCTTTGCTTAGCATGATATATCGGAGCCAGATCAATAGAAAACCAAAGGCAAGAATACCAATGCTACGGAACCATAGCTTTTTTCGCATCCGAATAATTTGAATAGCCAATAAAACACCAAACAGTATACTTAAGAAGTAGAAATAGACCGCCTTATTAAAATCGGGCTGAGATAGAAAATTGTCCTTTTCTTTTTCTAAACTGAAGAGGGCTTCCCCTTTGCTATTCTTAATTGCATTCGGGTCATTTTCATGAATATGTACAATGAAGGAGTCAGATAAATCGAATGCTCTTGCAAAATGGTTTTTTAGGTATTCATTCTCGTAGGTATATTCCCTTTGGATCAATATTAGCCCGATGAGTTGTTTCTTGGCAACCTTCGTTTTTTTGATGTAAAACCAGGCATTGTCAATGAATTCAACTTGAGATTCAAATTTTTTATTGATAATGGATAGGGGGAGGTTGATTGAATTATTACTCCAATAAATCAGGCTGTCATTCTCAACCGCAAATAAGGATAATTCTTTATCCTTTAGTTCAGCCTCTTCTTTATTAAGGTTATCATTTTCAGGAATAAACTCATTTCTTTTCGATAAAGTCTCAGCCAGGAAACTTATATATTTATCTAGTAAGGCCTCTTTTTCAAGAAAAACCTTTTGAAAATGATCAAGTTTTGTCTGAGAATTCTTGTCGGCACTTGACTGATAGTCAGTTCTTATTCCAATTAGGATTGAAAGCGAAAAGACAACGCTTAGGAAGATGATGAGTTTATTTTTTTTCAAGACCTGGGCTATAAGTGATAATATATGAATTCAATCCAGATGCTTTGAACAAGTATGATGCCAATTCTATTGAAACATCAATCATTTAGCTGATTTAGATCGAAATTTATACAGCTCTTAAATTAGCATAATTTAGTGAGATGATCAAACGTGATGGTAAGGTTCGTTGCGCAGGATAGTCATTGCTCTATAAAGCTGTTCTGTAAATATCATACGAATCATCTGATGTGAAAAGGTCATCTTGGAAAGGGAGATTTTCCCCTGTGCTTGCTGGTAGACCTCTGGAGAGAAACCGTAGGGGCCACCTATCACAAAAATAAGGTTTTTGATACCGCTAAGCATTTTTTGTTCAATAAATTGTGAGAAAGCGGTTGACGAAAACTCTTTGCCCCCTTCGTCTAATAGAATCATTAAATCACCACTTTTCACTTGTGCCAAAATTAATTCACCTTCCTTTTGCTTTTGCTGCTGCTCCGATAGATTCTTGGTATTTTTTATATCGGGAATAATCTTCATCTCGTAAGGCATGTAGTGTACCAACCTTTTTTGATATTCCTCAATGCCTTTTATTACAAAGTCTTTATCTGTTTTTCCAATGACAAGTAAGGTGGTTTTCATATTTGATAGGCTGATTTATTAAACAAATTTCAGAGTTTAGATTAAACTATTTACTCTTTTATTCGTCTACGATAAGTGACAAAGTTTTTGATAGGACAAAGATAGGGGCTGAAAATTTGAAATAAAATATAAAGAGGCGTTTAATCATGATAATGAAGTGAAAAGATAAATTTTTAAACAGTTTCTTATTACCTTGCGTTTTAAGTTCAGCATGATATTTGTTCT
This sequence comes from Ancylomarina sp., assembly GCF_041555295.1. Classification (NCBI taxonomy): domain Bacteria; kingdom Pseudomonadati; phylum Bacteroidota; class Bacteroidia; order Marinilabiliales; family Marinifilaceae; genus Ancylomarina; species Ancylomarina sp. The sequence continues at coordinate 7,536 of NZ_JBFFKR010000050.1, forward strand.
AAAGAGTTTGAATTTACGATAAACATTCATTTTATGAGATTTTTAAAATACATACTTATCATTGCCATTCAGGTTTTGAGTTTCACAAGTTTTGCACAGCAAGATCAAGAACAGGCTTTACCAAAGGGCTTGGTGACTGCTTTCCAACAAGGGAACAGTATTAGCTTGGCGAGTTTTTTCAGTGATAGAATTGAATTGAAGATTCAAGATAAGGAAGCAATTTATAGCCGATCACAAGCTAAGCAGATTATGGCGAAGTTTTTTGAGAAATATAAACCTAAGAGTCTAAAGAAAAAGCATATTGGGGGCAAAGCTGATTCGCCTTACTTTATTGGAACCTTATTCACCAATAATGGCAATTTTAGAACCACTTTTTTGCTCAAAGGCGATGGGGATAAGGCTATCATTCATCGACTGAGTATCGAGGTAGAATAGTATTTAAATAAAGAATATAAAATTAGGGGCTATCGATAATTCGATAGCCCCTAATTCATTTATAAACCTAATGTTTTCTGTGCTTCTTCCGACTTTAACTCCCAGTCAATAGGCTCAAGGCCTTGTTCTTTTAAATAAGTGTTTGTCTGGCTAAAAGGCTTACTTTTAAAAAAGCCTCGGTGAGCTGATAGTGGGGAAGGGTGTGCCGATTTCAGAATGAAATGCTTTTTTCTATCTATTTGAAGCCCCTTTTTGTGAGCATATGAGCCCCATAAGATAAATACAAGCTTTTCTCTTCTTTCAGATAAGGCTTTTATGGCGGCATCAGTAAATTCTTCCCATCCTTTATGCTGATGAGAACCTGCTTCGTTGGCTTTAACAGTTAGGGTTGCATTTAATAGAAGGACACCTTGCTTTGCCCAATCTTCAAGGTTTCCTTTGCTCGAAATAGGAATGTTTAAGTCTTTGTTTAGCTCCTTATAAATGTTGCGTAAGCTAGGAGGGAATCTCATCTTATCATTCACTGAAAAAGCTAATCCATTAGCTTGATTAGGACCGTGATATGGATCCTGACCTAGTATAACAACCTTTATATCTTCGAATGGACATGTATTAAAAGCTTTGAATATTAACTCCTGAGGAGGATAAATTTCATTTTCTTCGTACTCGCCATCAACAAATTGTTCTAATTGTTTAAAGTAAGACTTTTCAAATTCAGGGCTGAGATGTTCTTCCCAGCTATCGCTTATATTTTTATTCATAACTTTTTCTATTTTATGCGAAGGTACGATTTATTGACGAAACGGTTTGATGATGTGATAATATGGTGATGAGATGATGTGTTGATTTGATGATCTGAAGATCATTTCTGCGAATATCTGTTGTATCTGTGGGAATTCATTTGTTGTGAGAATTTAATGCAAAAAGAAAGGGACCTCAGCCATTGGCTGAAATCCCTTTTGATTGTTAGTCGGTATCCTTATTGGGTCGTTTTTCTTTTTTTTCAAAAAAACTATAATCAATTTGATTACATGCAGTGAATATACTTTTGTACAATAGTCATAATCTCTTCATGATGTCCCAGAACACGATCGTTAAGACCATTGTCGTTGTATGCCTTAAGGTTAGCTGCAACGGCATCTAAAGTTCCAGAAGGAAAGATGTTGTTGTTTTCGAAAACCTCACGTTTAGCCAATAGGCTATCAGCGCTCTCGAAACAACAAGTTGGCAATTGCTCTAATTTTTCAAGTCTTTCAGTGAAGTTTTCACTAAAGATATCCATATCAACATATAAAGCTTCGGCTCTTTCAAGAGCTTTTTCATCTTCTAAACCGTGCTGTACAGCTACGATCAAACCAGCAACTAGCATATAAATGTCTGCAGATCCATCAGGCACACGGAACTCGAAAGTTTGCTTGCTTGAGAAGTCGCGAGTATCAGCTTGCTGCTGAGGATTCACCTCTTTAATCATATCTTTAGAACCTAACCATCCAAGAGGTACACGTACCAATACAGAACGGTTACGATCTCCCCAACATACATAAGTTGGCGCTTCCTGATGAGGAACCAAACGTAAATATGAAGTAGGAATTGTATTACCAAAGGCTGTTAAAGGACCAGCAAGATCCATAATACCAGCAATACCTTTTTTAGCAACATCGCTTAGTTTACCATTCTCAACACATAGGTTTTTACCATCTTTCTCAAGCATCATGTGAATATGAAGACCTGATCCGGCTTTACCTACGGTAATTTTTGGAGCCCAGCTTACTAGCGCACCTTCGCGAGCTGCCAACATACGAACGATCCATTTACCAATCAATAGTTGATCTACTGCATCTTCTGCTTCAACTGGAATGAATTCAATTTCGTGCTGCTCGTAACCATCTTCGCGAATAATAAAATTACCTACTTCTGTGTGAGCATATTTGATTTTACCACCACATTGAGCAATAAGAACCATTGCCTCGCGACGTAAATTTTCCCACTGAGTAAAGGGTTGACAATCATGGTATCCTTTTTGGTCTTCACCAGGATAAAGATCTGCTTTTGCACTCTTAACATAGTACTCAAGCTCACCCATTGCTTTGAAAGTCATGCCTGTTTTTTCTTTGAAACAGTTGTGTGCTTTCTTAAGAATATGCTCTGGTGCACTTTCTAAAGGCTCACCTTGAGCTGTGTAGAAAGAACAAAGGATATCCAAAGTTGGAATCTCTGAGAATGGGTTTAAGAAAGCAGTTTTGAAACGTGGAATCACGTATAGGTCACTAGAACCTGCTTCGATAAAAGGGAATAGACTAGATCCATCAACACGCTCACCAGTACTTAAGATACTGTCAAGATGATTACGGTCAGTTATAATAAAGTTTAATGTTTTTAATTTACCATCGTTAGCTACGTAACGAAAGTTGATCATCTGAATGCCATTCTCTTCGATGTAACGAATCAAATCCTCTTTAGTGAATTCACTTGGCATTTTCTGTAAGTACTGAACCAACTTGTTTGGGTTCAAAGCAACTGAAGCATTTGTCATGATGCAATTATTTATTTAATGTTTGTGTTTTTAGCTTTGACTGATGTGGGCATTTTTTATTAATGACTCATTATAATAGGTATAAATTATAACGATTGCATGCTTGCACCTGTGTCTTTCTTTCAATTGCTAAAATAGATGAGATACCCCTTGCTTTCCAAGCCGAACAGTGGAATTCGGATATTGCACAAAAAGGCTTCGTAAGTATTGATTCTATTGGATTTGTGTCAGTCTTATGACTACTTATGGAGAGCGTTCTTTTCTGTTGTACAGCACTTTGTTTTTGAGCATTCGACCCCTAAAAAAGTGAATTTCATAAGGAGCCCCCCTTTTCAATGGCAGTGGGGCGAAAAAGGATATGTTTTTAATATACTTGCTCCCTATTGGGGATGTGGTAGTCTTCTTTTATAAGTTACTATTTACTGAAAACACCCTCTTTTTAATCACCCCCCATACAAAACGTCATTTTTTGGTCTTGATCGCGAAATAAATGAACTATTTTACTCGAAAATGGCGTGAAAATAAAACAAACCCCCGTATTTTATTCTTTCTTATTCTTCGCCCATTTTAATACTGTTAAGTATATGTGCTTGTAGCCTCATTCTATTATTTTGGAAGGGTGAATTTCTGCGAGGTTCTTTTATTCCACTGTAATAATAACTCTGTTTTCTAGTTTTGGATGTAGCGTTTTTCTTTTTTCACAGTATGCGGACAAGATTTCGTAATCGGCTTTCGCTTGCGATTCATCAATTATAATTTCGAAATCGCCTTCTAGTTTATTTAGGAGATAGCTGTTTAAACTTAAAGTGAGCCACTCGTCATCCTTAAGTTCTTCGTTTTCGTGCTTGATTATAATCTTCTTGTTTTTGGCTGAATAGATATAGGATATACCTGATACGTGGAGTAGATTTCCACTTTTATCTTCAACGCTGCTTATTAGTATTTCCTTTAGTTCGGAGACAGTTAAAGCGATTTGACAGATTTTATTTCCAAAAGGGAGTAATGATCGAGCTGATTTCACCGTGAAATCTCCAGCAGGAATATCAGTTCGAATACCCGAACCATTAATAATAGCGACGTCGGATTGTTGATATTCTCTAAAGGCATCCGTAATGAGATTACCAGCTAAACTTTCTTTTTCGATGCCGTTTCGAAAACTTAAGGGTACCTCAAGTATACTCAGGGTTCTCGATAGTTGTTGTTCTATGTCCATTTGATAATACTGTTCCAATGCCAATAGAGTAGAGTCAGATGCAACTTTGTCATCCAAAGGGATGATATTAATTTTAGGATTCTCATTTTTTAAGAGGCTAACTTGGGCAACTGAACTCATATTACCAGCAGTCGAAACAATTGGCGTGCTTCCTTTATAAAAGATATTACTCTCGTGCTCGAACTGTTCTTCGGTAAGGATTAAATCAATCTCAGGAAACTGATCTAGAATTTGTCTATTATTTTCCAGATTGGTCTGACTCAATACAACGATGAAATCAGCTTTTATCAAGTCATCATTCGTCATCACTTCAGTAAGGGCGACTATCAGATCTTCCTGCAGAACATGATTATCCTTTGCACTCGTGTTCATTGCATCGGTTAGGCCCAGAAAAGCAATCTTAAGATCATTGACCTCCTGAATGATATAGGTAGGTAAATTTGCAAAGGTGTCGCCATCTCTATTTTTTAGGTTTGAACTGAACCATTTTGCGTTTGATTTTGATATTAAACGGATGCAGTGTGCAGCACCAAAATCGAATTCGTGCTGACCAAAGTTGCAAAGGTCAACCGGTATCTGATTAAAAGCTTCAATCATAGGAAAGCCCTTATACATCCCACCAAAGAGAACACCACCACATAAATCGCCACCATGCAAAACAATGGTATTGGGATTTGTTTCTTTTATCTGATCGACTATTGTTTTTAATCGAGCCATTCCTCCACGCCCTCCTTTTACATCATCCAAAGGGTAAATTTGATGTGCATCATTAAAATAAACTAAATCGACCTTTTGAGCTTGTGAAGAGAAGGAGAAAATTAAGAGGAAAATGAATAGAAATCTTTGGTTCATGATGCTTACTACTTTATATTTTGGGTTTATATCGCTTAAAATTAACAATTTGAATCAAATATGCCTATCCGTAATTTTATTACTTATCAAAAATAGGCCAGCTGTTTTTATTTCTTCACTTTTAGAGGAGATGTCTGAAGGACTGGGGGATGTGTTTCTATTAATTTTCGTTGAAGGTGTTTTTCTTTTAGATAATTCTCAATACGCCTAAGCCAAACCACAACTATAGCAAACAAAACACGTGGAATAATAAGAACAGGAATTGAGTAACCCAAACTTAAAAACAGAAGAGGATCTTCCAGTTGCGAATGCGATATGGCAAGATGGTGATTCAGAAGATCGCATTCCTTTTGTTTAAGCTGACCTTCTTCAACTTTCTGAAGCATTACAGCAGAACCATAAGCCAGGCCAATGGTATTCCCAATCATCCATAGGAAAGAAGACTCCTTGGGTAAGCCCATCAATTTCATAAATGGCGATAGGGGTTTGGTCAGATATTTTAAAATGCCGAATTCCTCCAGGCAGCGCTGTACAATGAGAAGCGCGTTAACCAGAATGACAATTTTTAGTAGAGTGGCACCAATTTGAGGTAACCATGCGATAATGGCTTGTGTTAAATCACCGTTCTGAGTTTGATAAGAGTATGTGCCATCGGACGGGCTACCCGGTAGAATAAAATTGAGCAGACCACCAATAATAAAACTAGAGACTAAGCGTAGCAAGAGCATGCGCGTTGCCGAAGAGCCTGTTTTTTTAAGAATAGCGGTTTCGATAAGGAAGCCGTGAGAGATGAGGCACATTACAGCCAATATGGTTCCATCACGAACAGGTAGTGCCAGGGTGGTGAGAACAGCCACAACCGAATAAATATTGGTGAAGATGCTGGTGATTAAAACCAGTGCCGCAACCCCGGGCAGACCTATAATTTGAAAAACGGGACTGGTATATTCAGCCATAATAATCAGCAAACCGAAGTAATCCAATAAGAGAACAGCGAATGAAACGGGTAGGGTGAGTTTGATGAGCCAGATGGAGGTTTTTAAACCCACAGGCCAAGCCTGTTTCACACACATTAATAATCTGTTATTGAAATCTTTCATGAGATTCGGTTTGCAAGTTTGAATTTGCAAAACTAAAAATAATTCGGTTGTGTCCGACCTTATTCAATAGCTATTTTACGAGATAAACAGCTTCCTCTTCGGAAGACGTTTATGTGTTTTTTTTACCGCTAATCCCGAAAAAAACTCGGGAGCTATGTTTCTCGCAAAGCTCGGATAGAAGAAAATTCTAATTTGTGTTCATCTGTGTAATTTGTGGACAGTTTCGTTTTCTCTTTTTAACCGTAAAGGAATAAGTTTTTATCTGCGCTCATCTGCGAAATCTGCGGGAGACAAGCAATTACTTTATCAGATCAACAGATTCTGCATTTACGACTTGCATTAAATCATTGGGCTGCAACTTAACTCTAAACTTCACTTTCCCACCACTCACAATAAGTTGCTCCATTTTGCTTGAGCTAAGTTCGAGAAAGGTTTTGTAAAGTTTTTTCATACCGATAGGCGAACAGCCCCCCTTAATATAACCTGTGTTTGGCAACAGTTCTTTTTCAGGAAGCATCAATATTTTTTTCTCTTGGGCAGCTGTAGCGGCTTTTTTGAGATCCAGCTCCTTATTAAGGGGAATAATAAAGACATAGAGTTCGTTGCTGCCACCACGAGCCACCAGCGTTTTGTGAATGAGTGAGGCGTCCAGATCAGGATTGTCTGAATATCCCATGTGAGAAGAGTCTTTAGCCTCGTAGCTAATTTTGTTTTTATCCAGAATTCGTAATGCGTTTGTCTTAGTCGTCTTGGCCATAATCGTTTTTTTCAATCGATGAGGCGAAGTTAGGAAATCTGTCTATTTCACCCAATGTGCGGAAAGTTTTAATACGCAAAGTGCGCAAAGAGACGGGCTGAAATCTTTGCGTTCTTTGTGATTTGTCTGCTTACTCTGCGTGGAATAAAGGAATTATTGAGGCTATTATTTTCGACGATATGTACTTTGCACAATCGCATCTAGAAAGATCTCCGATTTATGCAGATTAAAAGCCATTTCATTTTCTAAGTTGCCAAACAGAGAATGACCACCACCCAATAGAATCGGAATAGTCGTTAAAATTATTTCATCAATTAAATCTTCTTTAAGGAATGACTGGATAACCTGACCACCATCGATATAAAGTGAATAATGCCCCTTTTGATGTATTGTTTTGAGCACTTCGGTAGGAGAACCCTTAATCAGTTCTACCTTATCCTGATATTCTGGATCGATAGATTCCAGACGATTACTTAAAACAAAAACGGGTACAGTGTAAGGCCAGTCGCAATCGAAATTACTTACCGTCTCGAAGGTCGTTCGCCCCATTACAATGGCATCAACACGATTTATAAATTTCGTGTAGCCCATATCTATTTGCTCTGGGTTAGGGGTTGAGAATAACCAATCTAAACCACCCTTTTTATCAGCGATATAGCCGTCTAAACTCTGTGCAATAAACACGAGGTTTTGTTTTTCTTTTGCTTGCATAAATGTAAAGCTATAATTTTTACCGCTAATCCCGAAAAAACTCGGGACGCTAAGTTTTCGCAAAGTCCGCAAAGAAGAATCTTCCGTGCTCATGCATGTATGGTAAGGCTATATAGATTTTATCGGAAAGAAGTTTGATGCGTACTTTGTCAGTCTGCCGTGAGGCGTGATAATTAGATGTCCACAGAGAGCCGACAAGGATCAGACTGACTTGATTCTTTTGTTTACTTTTCTCATTTAAGGAGAAAAGTAAAAGCCTAGCGGCTTGAGCGAAAAGATTAAAAAATATTATCTATAGCGTAATCACATCGCCTGCCGCATACTTGATGGTGCCAAATTCGTTGTAAAAATGAACCAGAGTAGGAAAATCGACACAATGCATAGGGTAAAGATGCTCTACATTCTGCATTTTAAAATACTCAATTGTTTTTCTTACGAGAGCCTCATTTTTTTTATTCAGATGGAAGCCACCCACCACAGCATAAAGCTCCTGGCCTGTTACCTCCTTGGCATGTTCGCATATATTGCAAATGCCGGCATGTGAGCAACCCGTAAGTACGATTGCACCTTTTGCCGTTGTTATGGCTATGGCTGAATCGTCTAGCATAGGATTACCTTTATGTTCTCCTTTTTCGAAACTCGTTCTCCTTGGAATTTCGCCCAAATAGAAAACCCCTGGAGCGAACTCTAAACTTTTTTCACTTGCGATGATTTCAAAGTCACGATTAAATAAATCGGCCTTATCTGCCGAAACTTTCTCAAGAATATGGGGGTGTAGAATAAGTTTTTTCTTCTCCTTAAACTCATGACTCAGCATACCGCTCGTATGATCCCAATGGTGATGCGATAGCACAACAAAATCGCTTCGATTTAGATCGATACCCAGTGCATTAGCATTGTGCTTGTATAAATCGGTATGTCCTGTGTCAAAGAGAATCTTGACCTGTTCTGTTTCCACAAAAGCTGAAAAGCCCCATTCCGATCGACAAAATCGAGCTGCTCTTTTGCTTGTTTCGTTTTCGCAGAGTATGGTGATTTTTGTTTCCATTGTTTTTATTTGTATCGTACGGGAAAGCGTTCAACCTTGTGTTTTAAAATTCAGTTTTGCAATCCTGACATTTGTACACACTTTTTAGATTATTGAATGGTGTAGAAATTAAAAGTGAGATGATAATAACAAAGATTTTTCTGATTTTGTTTTTGCCTAAGCTGAATTTGATCTTGCTTGATTGACAGTTGGGACAAACGTGTTCTTGTTTGGTGTTCAATTCTAAAATTTCACTTGCCGTATCGTAATCAAGATCACTTATCATGATTTGAATGCCTGAATTTAGGATGCGATTATAGTGCGGCATTAAATTCGAGAAATTCTCATTAGTAATAAAGGTTTCGATACCTTCATTTTTGAGACGACCTTTAATTAGGTTGGCTTCAACTGAAGAGTCACATGTCATTAATCGAATGATGCTCATAATTCTGAGTTTATATAGATGAGGAGTGATTTGTGATGATAAAGAATTCGCTGCAAAAGTAATGAAACTGAGCAGCAAATTATATAAGGTCTTGGCTCGAATTAATTACCCAACGCTGCCGCACGATTATATTGTGTGGTTTATAATTTAGCGGAACGCGATACAACCGAGCGTAGCGAAGCTAATCGCCCACCAGCAGTGGAATCAATCTGCTGTTTTAAAATTCAGCTTTATGTTATTCTTTTTGTAGTATCTGAGGTATAGTCCTAACACAGCAGAAGTTGAGCCTATTATGTAGGGTGTTATTAATATATTATTTGTTTTCAATATACTTTCTGTGAATAAATCAGTTAATGCTAGTACTAAAAGCATATTACTAACAAGCCAAAGCAAGCCAAATATTATTAGTGTTTTTTTTGTTGGGTTTTTATACCAATTAATCTCTTTCGACATGATATTCTTTTTTCTTTAAATGTGTGGTAACGTTCCCCAGCGCTGCCGCACGATTATATGTGTGGTTTATAATTTAGCGGAACGCCATACAACCGAGCGTAGGGAGCT
>NZ_JBFFKR010000051.1:0-17150 GCF_041555295.1 Ancylomarina sp.
AAAAATGGCTACAAGATCAGCATTTGATTAAAAAACAAAAAAAGGCTGCTTAGGATTAATGAATTTAAACAGTCAAAATCAATCACTAAAAGGAAGATTAAAAAATAGAATAAAACTCTAGGATATCAGGGGTCAAAACACACAGTCACCCAAAAGTGGTAAAAGCAATTCAGAATCAGGCAGCCAAACTGATTCATATTTCAAACTTTTTTCTTAGTGAGCCACAGGTGATGCTTTCTAAAAAGCTGGTGGAATTATCAGGTTTAGATCGGGTGTTTTTTGCGAATAGCGGAGCAGAATCTGTTGAGGGCGCTATTAAAATAGCACGTAAATATGCACATAGTGTTGGACGGGGAGGAAATGTTATTTCTTTTGAAAACTCCTTTCACGGACGCACATTGGCAACTATTGCAACAGGTAAAAAAGCATATCAAAAAGGATTTGAGCCTATTCCACAAGGATTTTATCAAGTGCCTTTTAATAATATTGAAGCCGTAAAAAAAGCTGCCGACAACAATACAGCAGCCATCATTATAGAACCTATCCAGGGAGAGGGAGGTGTAAATGTTGCTGATAAAACTTTCTTAAATGAATTGAGAACTTTTTGTAATGAACAGCATATTGTGTTGATTTTCGATGAAATTCAGTGTGGCATTGGGCGGACAGGAAAAATGTTTGCCAAAGACCATTTTGGGGTTGAACCTGATATTATGACTTTAGCCAAAGCATTGGGCGGAGGTGTTCCAATTGGCGCCATTCTTTCGAATGAAAAAATAAGTGCTGCAATTGATTTTGGTGATCACGGGACTACTTTCGGAGGAAACCCATTGGTGTGCGCGGCTTCATTGGCAACATTAGAAGTTATTGAAACAGAAAATCTATTGCAAGAGTCTGAGGAAAAAGGCAATTGGCTAAAATTGGAAATTGCAGCAATGAAAAATCCGGATATCAAAGAAATCCGCGGAAAAGGATTGATGTTAGGTATAGAATTTAATTTTGAAACAAAGCCTTTAGTTCAGGAAATGCTTGAAAATGGTGTCTTGGCAAATGCTACTGCCGATACAGTTTTGCGCTTGGTACCGCCTTTAAATATAAGTTATGAAGATTTGGGAAAGGCAATGGAAGTATTAAAAAAATCATTAAAAGAAATTAAAGACAATGGCTAAAAAGAAAATAGGAATTATTGGAGCAACAGGTTATACCGGATCCGAATTGGTGCGTATTCTTACCAATCACCCCGATGTTGAGATTTCCATGATTACTTCTGAAAGCCGGGTAGGAGAATTATTTTCTGATGTGCATCCTTTTTTACAGGGAATTGCGGATCAAAAATTGGTATCGGTTAATCATATAGATGAATATGAACTTGATCTTGTTTTTCTTGCGTTGCCTCACGGCGTTTCCATGGATTTTGTGAAACGCTTCAAAGACAAATTTTTTAAAATTATCGATCTTTCAGGTGATTTCCGTTTGAGTTCGCAGAAAGTTTATGAGGATTGGTATAAAATAGATCACATTTATGCTGAAGGTATTGAAAAAGCAGTATTCGGAAGTCCTGAATTGTATTTTGATAAAATTAAACAAGCGAATTTAATTGCGAATCCAGGCTGTTTTCCTACAAGTGCAATTTTAGGTTTGGCACCTTTACTAAAAGCTAACTTGATTGAAACAGATCGAATTATTGTCGACTCAAAAACGGGTGTTACAGGAGCGGGAATAAAAGCTAAAACAGTAAACCTTTATTCAAATGTAAACGATAATTTCAAGGCATACGGATTAAAAAATCATCGGCATACTATTGAAATTCAAGGGATATTGGACAATGTTTCAGGAAAAGAAACATTGATTCAATTTACGCCGCATTTATTGCCTGTGGATCGGGGCATTTTAACTACTATTTATGCACGCCCCACAGAAAATATGGATGAAATCAAACTGATAGAACTTTACACAGCCTTTTATGCAAATGCCCCTTTTGTCAGATTAAGAAAACAAGAGCCCGCCATAAAAGATGTTAGGGGTACCAATTACTGTGACTTGTATGTAACTTATGATAATCGAACCAATATGGTGATTATTGTTAGCGTTATTGACAATCTTATTAAAGGAGCTGCGGGACAGGCAGTCCAAAATATGAATATCATGTTTGGCCTGGAAGAAACCAAAGGATTAAATCTAATTCCGCTAAACCCGTAACATTTAAGACTATTACAAAATGATTAAAAATATAACAAATGTAAGAGGAATAACCTGTTGGGGAGCTCATTCAGGGATTAAGTCTATGCGCAGAGATTTAGCCATCATTTATTCAAAAGTGCCAGCAAGTGCAGCAGCTGTATTTACTCAAAATCAGGTAGCTGCAGCACCTGTTGACTTATCAAGAGAACATGTAGCCAATGGCCTTGCACAGGCAATTGTTATCAATGCGGGAAATGCCAATGCGGCTACCGGACAGCAAGGAAGAGAAGGTGCTGAAGCCATGGCACAAACATTAGCCGAGGAGTTGCATATTGAAAAGGATCTGGTTTTGGTAGCTTCAACAGGTATTATAGGTGTTAAATTTCCTACTGAGGAAATTGTTGAGGGCATTCGAGAAAATGCTAAGAATCTTACTAATAGATCCAATGCAGGATCCTTTGTTGCAAATGCAATTTTAACCACCGATACATTTGCTAAAGAAGGTTTTGTGGAATTTGAAGTTGATGGTCGTGAAATTAATATGGGAGGAATTGCTAAAGGATCAGGAATGATTCACCCAAATATGGCCACCATGCTGGCGTTTATTGTCACGGATATTGCCATTGAATCTAAACTTTTAAAAACGCTTGTAAAGGAAACGGTTGACAAATCATTTAATCTGATTACTGTAGATGGCGACACCTCTACGAACGATACGGCTATTGTATTAGCTAATGGTTTGGCTCAGAATGATATCATTAAATCTAAAAAAGATAAGGGCTATGTTGTTTTCAAGAAACATTTGGAAGAAATGATGATGCATCTAGCTCAACTTATAGTTTCAGACGGGGAAGGAGCCTCAAAGTTTATTGAATATGAAATAGTGAATGCTCCATCCGAAGATTATGCAAGAGTAATGATTAGGAAAATTTCAGATTCCTCCCTTGTTAAAACAGCCATGTTTGGCCGCGATCCAAATTGGGGAAGGATTATAAGTGCAGCAGGTAATGCTGGTCTTCCTTTTGATTATGAGAAAATTGATCTTTATATTGGTTCTGAAAAAGAAATGGTCATGGTGCTGGAAAAAGGAAGCCCTTTAGAATTCAACACCAACTACATCAAAAAACTGTTGAAGGAATCACATCTTAAAATTGTGATGGATCTTCATAATGGGAAAGCAAAATCAAAAGGTTGGGGAACTGATTTAACAACAGATTATGTGTTGTTTAATTCTGTGTATACGACTTAATATATTACGATATATAATACAATTCATTTTTTAATCTAAACCGATAACCATGGCTTTTGTAACATTAGATATTAAGAAACTAAAATCAAATTTTGACTATCTCAATACTCTTTTTAAAAAGAATCAGATTGAATGGTCTGTTGTTTCGAAAATACTAAGTGGAAATGAAATTTATTTAAAAGAATTATTAAAATTTGACATCAATCAAATATGCGACTCACGGGTCTCTAATCTGAAGATGATTAAATCTTTAAACCCTTTAATCGAGACTATATATATTAAACCCCCTGCAAAGCTCGCAATACCAGGTGTTGTTAAATATGCCGATGTAAGCTTAAATACTGAATTTGAAACGATCAAATTGTTAGCAGAGGAAGCAAAAAAACAGGGGAAAATTCACAAAATCATAATTATGATTGAATTGGGTGAGCTTCGTGAGGGTGTAATGGGCGATGATTTTATGGCTTTTTACAAAAGTGTTTTCAAATTAAAAAATATTAAAGTTGTTGGGATTGGAACTAATTTAACTTGCTTATATGGCGTTTTGCCAAATCACGACAAATTAATCCAATTGAGTTTATACGAGCAATTGATTGAGGCTAAATTCGACAGACAAATAGAATATGTTTCAGGAGGTGCATCGGTTACAATTCCATTAATTTTTCAAAATCTACTGCCTAAAGGAATCAATCATTTTAGAGTGGGAGAAACACTTTTTTTAGGTACCGATGTTTATAATAATATACCTTTTGAAAAAATGCACTCGGATATATTTAGCTTGTATTCAGAGATAATTGAATTGACCGAAAAACCTATGGTTCCTGAAGGTTTACTTGGTACTAATGTTGAGGGAGAAGACTTTGAATTTGATGAAGCAAATATTGGTGAAACTTCAAATAGGGCAATTATCGACATAGGGTTACTCGATGTAGACGTTGATCATCTTGAATTAGTTGACAAAACTATAAAAATAGCAGGAGCGAGTTCTGATATGATTGTCATTGACCTTGGAGAAAATATAAAGAAATATAAAGTTGGCGATTTGATCGAATTTCAATTAGATTATATGGGGACTCTCAGGATATTAAACTCAAAATATATTGAAAAAAGAGTGAAGGGATAGCTAATCAAGTAGGCTGCCGCTAGGCTTATAACTTGGTGGAGAATACTTAGGCAAGCTCAGCAAGCACTTTTTACACCATCGAGCGTATGTTTGCGCTCAAGCTTCAGCATAGGAGCTAAGGGCTTATTCATAAAAATATTCTCGCGAAAGGTATTCATGAGGGTTTCGCCGGATGTATAAGGTGGTTTGTTAAGTCATATACAATAGAGAATCACGTCTTAATGGCGTGATTTTTTTTTGTTTGTTAATGTCGAGCAAAGACTGATAAGCACGTTTTCGCAATCTTTCAAGTATAATGGTCGTTACAAGTAGTGCTCGTCAATTTAATCTTTTATTGTTTGGTTTGTTATCCCATGCTATCGTGGTCTCCACTTAAGTATGGCACAGTGGTTCACACACCCTAAAAGCGAAGCGCTCTCACGAGCGATAGAGGATAAACCACCTTCCCACCTACTAATAATTGATCGCTTTATACAACCTCGGGTGTTTGTAATTGCTTCATAAGTCCATGTGTTACCCCAGTGCATAAGGAACTTACGCACTCTGGACTTTCTTTTATAAAACTTAATAGTATGTAAGAACTTTTATTAAATTTACAATTCAAGGTAGATACACACGCTAGATTTAATTGGGGGTAAAGTCCTTTTATTAGGCTTTATGTCTCTTGGGAAACTAAAAAAGTGAGATAGGAAATTGGTTTTAATCCCAAATATGAACTTAGCAAAAACGGTTGGTTATAATATAAACACCAAAATATGATTGAAATATATTATAAAAATAATGAGATAAGAAAATACAAATCTATTGATGAGGTTGAATATTTACCAGATAATATATTCAGTATTCGATTTATTGGTTTCTTTAATTCAGATTTGGAAATAATTTCAGAAAAGTTTGATCTTGACTTAACTTCTTTTAGTAAAAAAGAGGATATAGAAATAAGTTCCCATTATATTGAATCACCTGACCAATTATCTCTAAACTTTACGATTCCAAGCTATTCTTTGAATAACTTTTTTGAGGAAAAGGATATTTATATTTTGATTAAAAACGAAATTGTATTTACATTTCTTTCACCAGAAATAGAAGAAAGTTTAAATCAATTAACACAGTTCATTTATAATTTTGAGACTACAAAAATTGACACATATCATCAACTTTTCATCTTTCAAATTGGGGTCATCTCAGATTACTACGCAGATATTGTTGAGCTAATTTCAAAAAAGATTAGAGACCTTTTTCAAAAGACGCTTAAATCGAAACAATTCAAGGAAAATGACTTGGATTACATTGCAGCCTTAAGGTATAATAATCTCCTTATTAGGGAATCTCTTTCTGAGTTTCAAAGAATTCTTCTTCTTTTAAAAAAGAGCTATAAAAAGAAGGAGAATACATACATTAAGATTAGTGAAGAATTAGAAGATCTTACAGTGATCGCAGATTATTTGCAATATAATTTTAACAGATTGGATGACTTGAATGGGAATATAAATAGTAAGATAGAATTAGAACAAAATAAGATTTTTAAAATCCTTACTATTATTACAGTATGTGTATCACTGCCTACTTTAATTGCAGGTATATATGGAATGAATTTTAAATATATGCCAGAACTAAAAATGGTTATGGGATATCCAATTATTGTTCTTGTTTTAATTCTGAGTTTTATCATCCCATTAATCTATTTTAAAAGAAAGAAATGGTTCTAAAGCAATATCAACTACTAAAAAATATGCTCAAAAGGACGGGGAAACGGGTTAAGCATTTAAGGCTCACTACCCTAATAACGAAAATGGGGTTTCCATGGAAACAACCCATTGTTTGATTTATAAAACGGCAAAAAAACATCTAAACTATCAGAACCCACCCTTCCTATTTGTAAGTGGTGAGGTCGATCGTTTTACTCAATTTGCTATGGATGTGAACCCTAAGGTTTATGCACAAAATGTATCAGGCGCACACAATGCAGGTGTGGCCGTGGCTGTTATTATTTCTATCTTGAATGATGAATCTTTTATTATGACAAAGAGAAAACTTATGACAGAAAAAGGATAAGCTTGTATTGAGTTTTATATATAGCTTAGTCAGTTTGCTCTAATTACCATTACCCTTAGTGAGATGGGTGTGGGTTGAGTCAGTTAAAGGTGTGGGAGAGTTCACACCTTTTTTATCCCCGTCAATATTGTGTTCATAATTATGTAGATAGGTTCTATTTTAGAATTATTTATGATTTTACAATGGACAAGTTTATTGTTTGATATGTAAATTTCGTAATTTCAATGGGTCTATTATTTTTAGAATCAGTCAAACTGTAATGTTTAAGTCGTTTGTTGAGAAGTGCTAATGTGATATGTAGACTACATAAAATTATAAAGCATAAAAAGAAACATGATACAAGGCAGAATGTGACTTAAACTTTTGCTAAGCAAAAAACAAAACTTAATATAATGAAAAAAGAAAACCTTTCTATCCTGAGTTTGGAAGGACTCAAGCAAAAGAAGAGAGCTTATATTACGCTACTCACAATATTTGCAGTGCTTTTGAGCTTGCTCATTGTACTGACTTCTTTTATGTATTTCACTTCAGGTATGACACCTTTACTGGCTGCCCCGATAGCCTTATTCCCTTTATTTGTGGTTGGATGTAAGAGATTGAGGGCTATATATAAGGAGATCGAATTCCGGTCCGTATCCTCAAGTCGGCTTAAATAAAGCTTATAAAACCACCATCCTCAAACAAGTTTGGGTACTCCTCCTTTCCTTCGGCTCGCTCAGGAACCAAAAGGAGGAGAATCTAAATGGATTGTTACTCATGCTTGGCTATCAGCACACAAATATAATAAGTGTATGTTGAGCCAGGTTTCTTATAAAATCCGATTCCACAGTATTCTGCATCTGCCCAAAAGCTGGTCATACCTAGCAGGTGTTTTCTATGTCCTAGGCTAGGAATTCCTTTATCGATAATGAGTTGCTGAATCATGATTTTCCCTGTATTGCGGTTTGTTCCAGCAGCTATCGATTCGAAATTATTAGCCGATTTTGAAGACATCAGATAGTCAGCAAGATCAAAACCCGCTGCATTTATCTTATAGTTCATGCCATAACCATCTGGATCGACAGGGGCAAAATAATTGCGCTCAGCCATATCCTTAGCTTTATCATAGGCAGCCTTCGCTAGTTCTGCACACCAAATTAACTTATCACGCTTCTCAACCGTTGATAAATCAACCGCTAGTCCATCACTATAGGCTGGTGGGTTATTTCTAACCGCATTCAGATAATCGAAAGCATCCTTTCGGTTGATCTCATTGAGTTTTTTTTGCCTCTGAGTACTCCTTAATAATGATATCTTCATCATAGGTGGTTCCCCCACAAGAAATTAGAAGAAGATGGATTGAAAGTAGAAGGAGAGTGAAAAACTTGTTCATGCTGTGATAGATATAAAATGAGATTTGCGTTGAATCATAGACGCCTTGCCAGACTTAGTTTGGGTGAGGCAGGGAGATTCTTTTAGTAGAACGCATGTTTTGTGAAAATGGTATGGGAGTAGTGGATATTTAATTAAGGCGTTTCTGTTTTGTAAAGAATTTATTGCCCATAATAAATGATAATCTTAAAACTTTATCTTTACAAAAAATAGTAGATAATACGAAAAGAAAGAATGCGATGTCAGAAAATTATAAGTTTGTCCAAAATACAAAGTGCGAGTATTTCCCCTGTCATAAAGTTGAAAATGAGGCGGATTTTAATTGTCTGTTTTGTTTTTGTCCTTTATACATGTTAAAAGATAAATGTGGTGGGAATTTCAAATATACCAACGGCTTTAAAAATTGTGCTGATTGTACTATTCCTCATACCAGAAAGTCGCATGAGTACATGATGAGTAAAATGGGAGAGGTTTGTAAAATTGCTGGTGAAAAGGAGTAAGTATTATCTAAGAATTTTATTTAAATTTAGGAATCGACTCATCAATATAAATGGGTGAGTGCGTAGCCTCAAAATTTAAATATGAGACAAATAGTATGAGAGCCATTTTCACATTAATCACATTTATTTTAATATCACTCAGTACTATGGGACAAAACAAGCATCCAATGAAAGTCGCTATGGTTAGCGTCTTTGTAGAAGATCCGGTTAAGGCTTTTAAATATTATACAGAGGTTTTAGGTTTTGAAGAGGTGATGTATTCGCCTGAGAATTATCTGGCTATCGTTAAGTCGCCACTCGACCCTAATGGTGTGTCATTGCTACTGGAACCAATAGAGCCAGGTGGGCTTGAGATTGCTAAAAAGTATAAGCACGAATTGTACAAGATGGGCATGCCTGTGATCTCCTTCAGTTCGAATGATATTCAGAAAACCTTTGAAGAACTAAAAGTGAAAGGTGCTAGGTTTAAGAAAGAACCCACAAAAACGGATTATGGCTTTGAGTCTGTATTCGATGATGATAATGGAAATTACATCCAATTGTATCAACTAAATTAATCTCATTTTATATCTTGAATAAGAAATAGAATAAGCCTCACAACAATTATGAAGTGAACCCCAAAAGTTGGACACAACATTTGGGGTGTTTTTTTATCTCGATATTTATCATGCTTATTCTATTGGACTAAGAACCACTCGAATAGTTTTTGATTTTACCTGCGTGAAAAAAAACATTTTTATCACTACCAATTTGACAAAAATTCTTTTATTATGAAGAGTGATTCTATTTTACACCTGCTTATTGTTTTACTTATACCTTGAATACTGTTTAGTGTGATAAATTCATATTTTTAGTGTGCCGAATTTAAAAATCTTCTGACCTCTCCAATTGGGCGGTATAACAAGACCTTTTAATGAGTTGTTGGAGAAATAACAAGCATGTTACAGGTCAGTTTGAAAAGAAACATTACCAGATAAATAAACATATAAAAGTGAATAAAAAAGTATTAAAAATTATTGGAATTATTGTATCGATAATTGTGATTGTCATCTTTCTTGATTTTACTTTAGGGGAATTTTTAACTGGTTGGAATAATCCAAAGTAATTGTTTTGGAAAGCGGAGAAAAACTAAGCATAAAAATATGGCAAACGGACTGGATGATTTATTAGGTGATGCAAAGAAAAAGGGTTCTGAAATATGGACGAATATCAAAAGTGCAGGTAAGGATAAACTAAAGAGCGGTATTCAGAACTTAAACGATGCCTTACCAGATATTGAAAAAGCTGGTTTTATTCTCGTCCGCCTGGATGTTGATATCGCACTTATGCCACGTTTATTTGCACGTTTTAAACAAGAACACTTGATTTCTAAAGAAGAACGAGAAAGGATTCTGCTTAAAACGAAAAAGAATAAATTTTTGAATTTCATTCTGATTGGCTTGTTCAAGGCTGCCGATCTTAAGAATGAAATAAGCATTGATAATATTAACTTAGAGGAAATCGAACTGGAGATTGGCTTAACGCCGTCGGCCAAGCTCATATTCCGTAGAGAGGAGAGATTGAGTTTAATGGAAAGAAAAGTAGAAGCTATTGATCAGCCTTGAATATAATAGTCGTTAGAAATAAGCTTCAGACTAGATGGTGTGCGATTACATCGCGTTTTGATGAATTATATCACGCGAAGGATTGACTTCGTCGAACTTCGTTCCGTGGGGCAGCATAATAAAATACAAATCAAAACGGTACCTGGGTTTCATACACGAACTCTTATGGGCACTATTAAAGGAGATGAGCTATGAATTTAGAATCCAATTTAATACAAAAGGCAGAATTTAATCCAAATATTAAGACCTACATCTTATTGGTCGTAGCTTTTTTTCTGACCATCTCATTGGTTGGGATTCCAATACTGATTATCTGGTTTCTGGGACTAGGGCAATATATAGGTAAACGCTTTTATGAGAATCTAAGTTGTGAATTGACTGACCGACATCTGGAGTTTAAAAAAGGGGTGTTATTTAAAATTGAGAAAACAATTCCTCTGGAAAACATACAGGATCTAACCTTTGTTGAGAACCCTTTTTTGAAGATGCTTGATTTACGCATTCTTAAAATTGAAACCGCAGGACAGAGTAATCTGCAAGGGAGCGATATGAAATTAATTGGAATACTCGATTCTTCAGATTTTAAAAAGAAAGTATTACATCAAAGAGAATTGCTTAATACTGAATGCAGGTCAGAGACTATACCAACAGAAACAAGCAATGAACAAACCAATAAGATACTAATGGAAATTAGAGATATCCTGAATGATATAAAGAATAAAGCCTAAATCAATTGAGCTGCTTGCAGATAGCTATGGCACTATCCTTAGGTAATAAGGCAGTAAGTGTGTTTCGTAAATTAAACAAAATTTCAAATGAAAAAACTAATCCTAAGCAGCTTGTTCCTGTTTATATGTTTGCTGTGCTACTCTCAAGAGAAGCTGTACAAGGAAATTGGGAAAACACAGACTTTAACAAGTGCTGAATATGAGGTGCTAAAGCAGGTGAAATATAAAAAATTTGAGAATAGTGGTATGGTGATGAAGCTGGAAGAAAGCATATTGGATTCTACCCAAATTAACGGAAGCATGGTTTACACCTACAAACTTGAACGGGTGTTTTCGAATGGTTTTAGAATTTCTCCAAACGCATCATTCGAGAAGGTTTACTCATTATATGGTAAATAATTTCCAGAATTTAGTTTGAAATCTCTTGAAGGTGAAGTGGTAAATTTATCAGATTTTAAAGGCAAGGCCATTCTGATTAATTTTTGGTTTACGGGTTGTGGACCCTGTATTAAAGAAATGCCAGCACTTAGTAATATTCGAAAAAGATATGGTGATCAACTGGTTTTTCTTTCGATATCATTTAATACTAAAGATGAATTAGATCGCTTCTTTGAAAGCCACACTTTTGATTTTATGCATTTGACAGATGCAAGGGATTTGATTGGTAGAATTGGAATACAGGGCTACCCAAAGAATATTCTAATTAATAAAGAAGGAGTTGTGCATCAAATACTTGATGGTATTCATCAGCAGCTTGATAAGGAGGGAGCTGTTATTGACGGTGATGGGCAGGAAATAATCAGAGAAATTGAGAAAGTACTTAATGTGTAATGATAAATATCTTAGGAATGCCTAAAATTGAATTTTAGAATAAATACCACATGAAAATTTCCAATGGATGAGATTGAAATCTTCCGCATCCATATTTGATTCGGAGCAACTTAGGCTTGTCTATGAGGAGTAAGAGAAGGTAAGAGCTAAACTTTTAAAATAAAACAATGAGCATATATAAAGATATTCAAGAACTGCTTAGCGCAGAGCTGATCTCCGATAACCAGGCTGAAAACATACGGGAGTATTACCGAAAAAAGGAGAGTCAATCGGGTAATAAGCTTTTTATCGTTTTTGGCATATTGGGCGCCATATTAATAGGCCTTGGTCTGATTCTAATTATTGCTCATAATTGGGACGAACTCTCGCGTTTAACGAAAACAATTTTCGCTTTTATCCCCCTTTTAATTGGACAAATACTCTGTGGCTATACCTTAATGAAAAAACAGGATAATGTAGCATGGCGAGAAGGTAGCACGGTTTTCTTGTTTCTTACAGTAGGAGCCAGTATTTCTCTTGTCAGCCAGATTTATAACATTCCAGGTAATTTAAGCTCCTTCTTATTAACATGGATCTTAGTCTGCATCCCATTGGTCTATATAATGACATCATCCATTACTTCACTATTTAGTATTATCGGAATAACATTCTATGCTTGCGAAACAGGCTATTGGAATCATTCTTCTGCTGACACCTACCTATATTGGTTGATGTTATTAGCCATTTTGCCTCATTATTACCAGCTGTATAAGAAGAGACCCGAAAGTAATTCTATGATTTTTCATAATTGGTTGATTCCAATTTCGCTAGTCATCTCATTAGGAACCTTTTCTCATAGCCATGATGAATTCATGTTCATCGCTTATTTCAGTTTATTTGCATGTTTATACATCGTAGGAAATACGAGCTTTTTCAGCCAGCAAAAACTACGGAACAATGCCTATAAAATATTGGGTTCTCTGGGAACACTCATCTTATTGCTGGTGTTAAGTTTCGATTGGTTTTGGGATGATTTGAGAAATAAAATCTTTGATTTTAATGAGGTCGTAGCTTCGCCTGAGTTTATCGTATCTACAAGTCTAACAATTTTGGCAGGCCTACTTCTTTATCTGCAACAGAAAAACAAAAGACTCTTGAGCATTAAACCGATTTCACTCGTCTTTATTTTCTTTATATATGCTTTCATAAGTGGTTTATCCTCATCAATAGCAATGCTTCTAATTAACTTTTACGTTTTTGCTATCGGCATATTCACCATAAGAGAGGGCGCTAAGAAAGATCATTTAGGAATCTTGAATTTCGGTTTGCTTATAATTACCGCCTTGGTTACCTGTCGATTCTTCGATGAGAATTTAAGTTTTGTCATCAGAGGCATTTTGTTTGTATCAGTTGGTCTTGGCTTTTTTGCAACAAACTATGTCATGTTTAAAAAAAGAAAAAATGGATAGAAAATATAAACTCCTATTGGTATTTATACTTGTTGCTTTGGTACAACTTTATATTCCTGCTAAAATGATTTTGGAGAGTGAAGACGTCTTAGACTCAGGTACAGCATATAAATTCAAGACGGCTCCGGTTGACCCAACTGATCCCTTTAGAGGGAAATATATTACGCTTAGATATAAGGATAATCATATTGAAGTTGAAAATAAAAGCGATTGGTTTAATGGGGAAGAAATATATGTCATTCTTAACAAGGATAAAGATGGTTTTGCTAAGATTAAATTTATTTCAAAAGAGGCGCCTCAGTACAAAGCAGATTATTTCAAAGCTAAAATTAGATATGTGAGTTCTAATGGCTCTAATCAAGTTCGAATTGCTTACCCATTTAATCGATACTATATGGAAGAAAGCAAGGCTGAAGCTGCAGAAAAAGCCTATCGAAAATCACAAGCTGATACTAGTAAAGTTGCCTACTCCCTTGTAAGAATAAAGGATGGGGAAGCCGTCTTGCAAGATGTTTTGATTGATGGTGTTTCTATAAAAGACATTGTTGAGAAGGAGAGAAGGGAGTAATTGTAAGGTTGATGTATGTCAAAAATAGATATCAAATTCGTCTTTAATCCTGGTGCTACAGACGCGATGCATCGCATCTGTAAGAGATGATAGGCCTGCGATTTATAGCGTATAACGAGAAAGGCTTATCGGATATAGAATAGAATTGAAATGTTGGAATAATTAGTCTAATTTGTGTCTCTTAATTGTAAGCATAAGATTGTTTTTAAGGTCTTATAAATAGTTTGCTTACGAATATTATACAAACCAAAATTAATAGATATGATTGACAATTATTTAAAGAAGCTGAGTCTGTTTCTTGTTTGTTTTATATTGTTTACGGCCTATGTCCAAGCGCAAGGAACGCGCCTTTTAAGACAGCCAACACTATCTAAAACACATATTTCTTACACCTATGCAGGCGATTTATGGGTATCCGATATCAATGGAGACCAAACCCTGCGTTTAACCAGCACACCAGCTGTTGAAAGCGATCCCCATTTTTCTCCAGATGGTCAAACCATTGCTTTTACATCCAACCGTTCGGGTGTGAATGCGGTTTATACAGTTCCTGTTATAGGGGGAGAAGTTAAACAATTGACCTGGTATCCTGCAGCATCGAATGTACGTGGCTGGACACCTGATGGTAAAAAAGTATTGTATGCTTCAACTCGTGAAACAGCACCGTCTAACTTTGATCGTTTATGGACCGTTTCACGTGATGGTGGCGTATCGACTATGCTGAATGCACAGTGGGGAACCAAAGCTTCATTTGCTGCCGATGGTAAGCAGATTGTTATTGATAAAGTTCGTCGTTGGGATTGGGAATGGCGTGCCTACCGTGGTGGCCAAAATACGCCACTGATTATTCTTAATCTTGAGGATTCGAGCGAGAAATTGCTGCCTAACGAATCAACCACCGATGTTCAGCCTGTCTGGATAGATGATAAGATCTATTTCCTTTCGGATAGAGATTGGGCGATGAACATTTGGATGTATAATACTAAGAGTAGTGAATTAAAGCAAATCACAACATTCAAAGATATTGATATTAAATCTCTTTCGGGGAATAATGAAAAGCTAGCTTTCGAAAGAGACGGCTATCTACATACCTACGATCTTGCTTCAGGTAAAATCACACAGCTAGAACTAGAACTTAGTGGCGATTTCCCTTGGGCTAGAACCAAATGGGAAGATGTGAGCAAAAGTGTTCGTTCAGCATCTTTATCTCCAACAGGTAAGCGAGCAATTATGTCGGCACGTGGTGAAGTGTTTACCGTTCCGGTTGAGCATGGCGATGCGAGAAACATCACCAACAATTCGGCAGCAGCTGATCGCGCTCCAATTTGGTCGCCTAAAGGAGATAAGATTGCCTGGTTCTCTGACGTGAATGGAAAAGGCTATCAATTGATGATTGCTAATCAGGACGGCTTATCGAAATCTGATGCTATTTCTATTGGAGAATCGAAAATGGCCTGGGAGCCAGCTTGGTCGCCAGATGGTAAGTATATCGTTTTCACGGATGATGATGTACGTGTTCGATTGATTGATATTGAAGCCAAGAGCATTAAGACCATTGATGTGGGTGGTAACAATTTCGAGCGAGGAGATCTAGGCCTAACATGGTCGAAGGATTCTAAGTGGATCGCTTATGCGAAATCAGGAGCTAATAATTTCCGACGTATTTGCATCTGGTCGATGGCTGACAATAGGGTAAGACCAGTTACCAACGAACTGGCAGATGCCTTTTCACCTGCTTGGGATGCCGATACACATCACCTGTACTTTTTAGCAAGTACCGATTTAGCATTGCTTTCGGGTTATGTGAATACCTCGGTAATGGGAGCAAAAGCGCCTAATTATGGTGCCTATATTATTAATCTTCTGAAAAAAGACACTTCCCCTTTTGAGCCTAGAAGCGATGAAGAAGAGGCTGCAAAAAAAGAAGATAAAAAGGAAGCAAAGGATAAAAAGAAGGATGATAAACCTAAAAAGGATAAGGCAAAAGTTGATAGCCTGATGAAGATTGATTTTGACGGTATCGAGCGTCGAATTATTCCTTTACCTATGGATAAGGCTGCCTATCGTTATATACTGGCAGGGCTTAAAGGTATTGTGTTTCTTGCTGAAGCCAGTCCTAAAGGGAGAACGTCTACGCTTCATAAATTCGATTTAAAAGAGAGAGAAGCTAAGGAGTTTGCTTCAGGAGTAGGAAATGTCTCTATTTCGGCTGATGGTAGTCAAATGTTGGCTAAAATGGGATCTGCATGGAAAGTTGTGGGAACTAAAGGAGCTAATGCTAAAAGTGCCAAAGTCCTAAAGATAAACTTAAAAACACAGCTCGATCGTATGGCGGAATGGAATCAGATGTTTGAAGAAGCATGGCGATACCAGCGCGATTATTTCTACGATCCTAATATGCACGGAAGAGACTGGGATGAGGTCTACAAGCGATATACACCTCTTGTTCCTTATATCAAGCATCGTAGTGATTTAAATTATGTGCTCGATCAGGTGAATGGCGAACTTTCGGTAGGACATAGTTTTGTCTTTGGCGGCGATTTCCCTAAAACCGATCGTCCTTCCGTCGGTTTATTGGGTGCTGACTTAAAGGCTGAAGGAAACCATTGGAGAATACAACGTATTTACACTTCTGAGAGCTGGAATCCTGATTTGTCGAGTCCATTGGATCGCCCAGGAATGAAAGTGGAAGAGGGGGATTATATAGTGGGAGTTAACGGTAAAGAAATCAGTAATAAGCAAGATCCTTATATGGCCTTAGATGGTACAGCTGGTCAGCAAACCGTTCTTCATATCAATACCAAATCTGATTTTAAAGGGGCATGGAAAATTACCGTGAAGCCTATAAGTAGCGAAAGATCACTTCGTCAAAGAGCATGGGTTGAAGATAACCGTCGTTTGGTTGATAAACTTTCTGGTGGGCGATTGGCTTATATTTGGGTTCCGAATACTTCAAGTAACGGCTTTATCTCCTTTAATCGCTACTATTTTGCTCAGCAAGATAAAGAAGGTGCTGTTATTGATGAGCGTTTCAATGGCGGAGGTCTTCTGGATGATTATATGGTTGATTTAATGAAACGCGAGACAAGAGCTTGTTTAACCAATGAGGTGCCTAATGGTGATCCGATTCGTTTACCTGCTGGAATTGTTGGTCCAAAAGTCTTAATCATTAATGAGCTTGCCGGATCGGGTGGAGATTTCTTCCCATGGGTGTTCAAGCATCAGAAAATAGGCCCTGTGGTCGGTGCTCGTACCTGGGGTGGTTTGGTGAAATCATCAGTCCATTACCGATTGGTAGATGGTGGTGCTCTTACAGCTCCAGATAATGCGGTATTTGATCCGGATACAAATGAATGGGTTGGCGAAAACAAGGGAATCGCTCCAACCATAGAAGTTCGTCAGGATGCCAAATCTATGAACAAAGGGATTGATCCACAGCTTCAGCGTGCTGTCAAGGAGGCCCTTTCTCGTTTACCTAAAACAAAGAGAAAGATC